>CAZZVD010000031.1:0-30182 GCA_964657465.1 uncultured Acetobacteraceae bacterium
CAGTGAATTCCCACATCTCCCGACTGGAAAACGTCGTGAGATATGGGGCACCCGATTCCGCTGCGGAATCCGACCGGTCTGGATTTACTTCGGATCTAGCGGATGATCCTTAGCTTCGGCAAGCGGCTCGGCCCCGGAACTCGCCTCAGTCATCACACTCAGCACAACCCCATCGATGCGGTTATCCATTGTGCGATAGGGCACAATCCGCACTGAGCACCATTTGCCTTCCTCATCCTTCACCCGCAACTCCTGGGACTGCACCTGCTGCATAACGTCCAGCATGTTTTGCTCCAGCTTGCCCATATCCACCTTGAGCCGTAACCGGGGGATAGGCCGGCCGATGTCATTGGAGGTAAGGCCCAACGCCGAGCCCGCTTGTGGGGTAAAGCGGCGCACAGTCAGGTCGCCGCCCACCATCACAATAGGCAGGCTTACGCTGTAGAGCAGGTTTGTCAGGTCATTGTTCAATTGGGTCAGCAGCTCATTGCGGTGCTGCATTTCCTCATTGACTGTATGCAGCTCCTCATTGGCAGATTCCAGTTCTTCTTTTGAGGTTTGTAGCTCTTCGTTCGTGCTCTGCAGTTCCTCGTTCCCTGACTGAATCTCCTCATTGGCGGACTGCAACTCCTCGTTGGTCCCTTCCTGCGATTCGATAATGGATTGCAGGTATTCGCGGGTCGCCGAAAGCTCCTGCCGCAATTGCACGATCTGCTTGCCCAGCAGGGAGTGCTCGCTCGTGCTTGTCTGGTGGACGACGACCGGAGCGGACTCTGCTGTCACCAGTGCGCTTCCCTCTTCAGCGGCATCGTTCTCGAAAACAATGAGGAAGCTAAATTGTGCCTGCGCCGGTACTTTGAAAGGCACAACCCGAATGGTGACGCTCTTCATCTTCTCATCGTCGACCAGAACCCGCGGCCGCATCGCTTCGAAGCCCTGCTTCCGCGCTTCCTCAATCGCCCCTTGCAGTTCAAACAGCAAACCAGGGCGAGCCATCTTCAATAGATTTAGACTGGCGCGGCCAGGAGGAAGCTCCAAAAACGACGACGTGCGCCCCCGCGTCTGCAGGATCTCAAGGTGTTCGTTGATCAGCACGGCGGGCGGTACGTACCGCGCCAACAGAAGGCGATCCGCTTCTCGTTGTAACTCCATCGGAATCTTAGCTGTATCAGATGCCTTTGCGGGCGCCATCGCGTTGGCCCCGGCCGCCTCCTCCCCTCGCCTGCCCACGGATAGGTCAAAGGCAACCGGAGTGGATACCAGCTTTTTGCGAAAAATCTTTTGCTTCTTATCAGTCATCTCGAACAGCTCCGAACCCGTGCCCAGAAGGCCCTCAGTGCTCCCCAGCATGAGAAACCCGGTAGGGTTCAACGCATAGTGAAAAATCGGGATCACCCGTCTCTGTAATGCCTGACCTAAGTAAATCATCACATTGCGACAACTCACCAGGTCCATGCGAGAGAAGGGCGGATCGCTGAAGACGTTCTGTGTGGAAAATATACACAGATCGCGGATCGTCTTCTTTATCTGGTATCCGCCATCCATTTTATAGAAGAAGCGCCGCAATCGCGCTGGTGTCACATCCGCTTCTATATTTTCCTTATACATCCCGACCCTGGCTCGTTGGATCGCAGTTTCGCTCAAGTCCGTGCCGAACACCTGGATAGACACGTTGGCGATCTCATCGCCTAAGAATTCGACGATTGAAATCGCATGTGAGTAGGCTTCTTCCCCAGTCGAACAGCCCGGTACCCAGATGCGCAGCGGACCCGACATGGAAGTGCGCGCTTGCATCACCACGGGATACACCACAAACTTAAGCGACTCGAAAGCTTTGGGGTTGCGAAAGAAGCTGGTCACGTTGATCAGCAGATCGCGATACAACGAATCGACCTCTTGCCCATCCCGCTGCAGCAAGGCGCCATACTCGCTCAGCCGTTCGATTTTGTGCAATGCCATCCGGCGTTGAATCCGGCGCGTGATGGTCGGCGTCTTGTAGCCGGAAAAATCAACGGTTGTCTTTCGTCTGAGCAGGCGAAGGATTGGCTCGATCTCTCCTTCATGCTCAGCCTGCATGTTGGCTGCAAGATGCTTCTTTGCGATATAGGGGTGTTGCCGAATGCGAGCGATCTCGTGCGCTATCTCTGCGGGTGTGAGTACAAAGTCGACGGCCCCGGAAGCGATGGCGCTTGCCGGCATACCATCGTACTTGGCCGACGCCGGTTCCTGCGCAAAGGTGATGCCATCTTCCCCTTTGATCGCCTCCAGGCCCAGAGTCCCGTCAGACGCCGTGCCCGACAGGATCACGCCGATCGCATCGCTCCTGTAGGTCTCCGCGAGCGACCGGAAGAACTGGTCGATCGTCGTGTTTCCCAACCGCCGGTCCTCGCGCGTGTGCAGGTGAAAACCCTCGGGACTGATCGTCATCTCGAAACTCGGCGGTATCACGTACACATGATCTCGCTCCAAGCGCATTCCCTCAGTCACCTGGATGACTGGCATTTTAGTTGCACGGCCCAGAATGTCAGTCATCGCGCTTTCCCGCGCCGGGTCCAGATGTACTACCAGCACGTAGGCAATGCCCAGGGTTGGGGAAAGCTCCTTGAGCAGAGCAGTGGCTGCTTCCAAACCACCGGCGGAGGCGCCGATGCCGGTCACAGGAAAGTGCTCAGAACTCACGGCGGCGGCGTCTGGCCCCGAAGGCTCGGTTTGGGCAACGAAAGGCTTCTTAACCGCCATGTGCTCCCTGTTTTAGTTGTGCAACAGAATGCTGTCGTGAAATTGGGAAATCGCTCGAAGAATAAACCCGGGGAACATTCCTTGCAGGAGAAACTACTCCTTCCCCAGCGCACTGCAAACACCAGGGAGGAAGAAACTTACAGGCTTTCGCCTGGGTTGCTAACGCAGATCCAACTCTAAATCCTGGGTGGCAATAGCATCCAGTTCAATCAGGCGATGCGTGTCTCCGGAGCCGTCTCCGTGTTGCTCAAGAGCATTGGGCCCACAGGATGCTGAGACTTGCTCAGAGCTTGGTTGGTGGACGCGCGTGCTCTGAGCCTTGAGGGATTCGCATCGCTCGCTTAACGCCTTGATCGACTCGGCCAGCCCCTCGGTCAGCTTCTGGTGTGCCTCTCTTAATTCCCGAGCGGCTTGCAACTTTTCCCGCAGAGCGGCGCGCGCTCCCTCGGACGCGTTGTCCGCCCGTACTGGAATCTCGATCGAAGACACGGTCCGTGCCACAAAGCGTGTCGATAGCCAGGCGTCGACATCCGCCCGATGCAGCAATACCGCGCTCTTTTGCGATGCACCAATTGGTCGTCGCACGGGTAATCCAAGATGCTGCTCCCAGCGCTGTACGGTGCGAACCCCTTTACCAAGGTATTTGGCGATGTCTTTCCAGGACGACAGAACTGTGGACTCTTCGCTAACGCTCATTTTGCCTCTCCAGAAAATTGCAAACGGATTATAGATCCAGGTATCTGGCGGTGACACCCGGTTCTCCACTTGTTATTCAAGATGCGTTCCTTTCGTAATAGGTGGCTGACCGTTGTCAAGGACACTTAAGCAGTGCTTACAGGAAATTGCTGCCGCTAAGTACCCAGATCCAACCACCTTACATCTTAGACTGCAGGAGGAAAAGAAGTGAGTCATCGGGATATTGTCGTGATCGGCGCTTCGGCAGGCGGGTTAGAGGCCCTCAAAGGTTTGTTGAGCGCCATGCCCCCCGACCTCGACGCAACACTTCTGATCGTGCTCCACACTGCCAGTCATGCTGATAGTTTGCTGGCGGCTGTCCTGCAGCGCGCAAGCTCCCTGCCGGTCGTCCATCCCGCAGACGGCGAACCAATCAAGTCAGGCAGGGTGTATGTGGCGCCACCCAGCTTCCACATGATCGTCGAAGAAGGCTTTGTCCGCGTGCTGCAAGGGCCTCGAGAAAATTTGCATCGGCCGGCGATCGACCCGCTGTTTCGTTCTGCTGCTGCAGCCTACGGGCCGCGGGTGATTGGGGTGATCCTGACCGGCATGCTCGATGACGGCACCGCGGGGCTCATGGTTGTCCGTGCCAGCGGAGGGGCAGCCATCATACAGGATCCCTCTACTGCACTCTACGCTCCCATGCCGCAAAGCGCACTCGAAAACGTACCAGACGCCCGTGTTGCGGCGCTCAATGACTTACCGGCCATGCTCCTGGAATGCATTCGCGACCCGCTTCCCGACGGGGTCTTGCCTCCAGCCGACGTTGTTAACGGCGCAATCAACAACCGCGCAACTAAGGAAACGCGCATTGCGGAGCTCAACATGAATGAAATTTCCGACGATGAATCACGGCTAGGGCATCCGTCTCCCTACGCCTGCCCGGACTGTGGCGGCGTCTTATGGGAGATTGAGGAGAATGGCTTTCTGCGCTTTCGCTGCCGCGTAGGCCACGCCCTTACCGCGAAATACCTCGGCGCCGAGCAGCGGCATGCTGTCGAAACCGCGCTTTGGGAAGCACTGCGCGCACTCGAAGAAAGTGCTTCACTCTATCGCCGCATGGCCGACCGTGCAAGCGGCACACGCCACGGGCTAGCCGCCGGGCTTTACGAAGACCGGGCTGCAAATACCGAAGCAAATTCAAGGATCCTGCGTGACTTCCTCCTGCGCGTAAATGTGGAAAGCACCGTCTCCGAGCCGGTCGACGCCCCGGTCGCCATGGAACGGGCGCCCAGCTAAGCGGAGCGCCTGGCGCTCACAAAATGTCAGGGAGGGCTGAGCATGCAAATTTCCAGTGCGGCGGCAGCTTTCCTGGTCGCTGATGAGTACCCTCTTATACGGTATTCACCCGCGATGGTGACCGCCTTCCAACTCATACTTTGATGGCGCACAGGGATTTACACCATGGACCTTTTCAATAGCCGGCCTGACTCGGCCGAGCCGTTCTTACCGCAGCAGCACGATCTGCTCAGCCTGAGACAGGCTGCTCAGGCGTGCCGTGGTTGCGGCCTTTACCAGCAAGCCACTCAGGTTGTTTTCGGCGAAGGCGTCACCCAGTCCAGCATCTTGCTGGTTGGCGAGCAACCGGGTGACAAGGAAGATCTTCAGGGGAAGCCTTTCGTTGGACCTGCTGGCCAGTTGCTGGATAAGTGTCTGCTGGAGGCGGGCATCGATCGCAAAACCGTCTACGTCACCAATGCAGTAAAGCATTTCAAGTGGGAGCCTCGGGGCAAGATTCGCCTGCACAAAAAGCCGAACTCGCTTGAGATCTCTGCCTGCCGGCCCTGGCTCGAAGCCGAGATCCATGCAGTCAATCCTCGAATCGTCGTTTGCCTCGGCGCCACGGCTGCCCAGAGCTTGCTCGGCGCGCAATTCCGCCTGACCAAGCACCGCGGCGAATTGTTTCCCAAGCCGTTTGGCGCGGTCACCGCCACTATTCACCCTTCCGCTATTCTCCGCATGCCGGAGCCGGAGGCCAGGCAGGCCGAGATAACGAGTTTGGTAAGGGATCTCAAACTCGCGGCAAATTACGTTGCCGAGCATACTCGTTAGGAGAAAGATAGAGCGCGACCGTAGCGCACAATAGGGGAAACTCGTTTGTGCTGGCTGAGAAGAAGATGAGCGGCGCAGCCACCGATGCAGTGAGATCATGGCAATCTCTGGGAACATTCACATTGGCATTTCCGGCTGGCGGTATAAGAACTGGCGCGGCGTATTCTATCCGCCCAAATGGCCGCAGCGACGCGAGCTGGAGTTTGCGGCCAGCCAATTCAACACGATCGAGCTGAACGGGTCGTTCTACTCGCTGCAAAGGCCGCAAAGCTACGAGCGCTGGGCCGCGGAGACTCCAGAAGACTTTACTTTCGCCATCAAGGGCTCCCGATACGTGACCCACATGCTTCGTCTGCGCAATGCAGAAGGGGCGCTGGCCAATTTTTTTGCCCAGGGCCTGCTCAAACTTGGTCCCAAGCTTGGACCTGTTCTGTGGCAATTTCCGCCGAATTTCCAATATGAGCCAGATCGCTTTGAGAACTTTCTGGCGATGCTTCCCCGGTCCCACCACGACGCCGCCGAACTGGCACGCAAACACGATGAGCGTTTGCGGCAGCGCTCCTGGTTTGACGTACGGAAAAACGCCATCCTGCGGCACGCCGTGGAGATTCGCCACGAAAGCTTTGTTAGTGAACACTTCATTCGGTTGTTGCGGCGCTACGGTGTCGGTCTGGTAGTTGCCGATACTGTGGAGTGGCCCTTGCTGATGGATGTCACCACAAACTTCGTGTATTGCCGTCTTCACGGCGATGAGGAGTTGTACGTCAGCGGTTATGAAGCGGAGTCGCTGGATGTGTGGGCGGAACGGGTGGTGGCCTGGGCGTGCGGTGGCGAGGTGCGCGACGGCAGAAAAGCCTGTCGTCGGGACGCACCCTGCCGGAAGGCACGCGACGTGTACGTCTACTTTGACAACGACGCGAAAGTACGGGCTCCCGCCGACGCACTGCAATTGCGCGATCGAGTGGATCGGCTGCTGCACGCGCAGCGATCCGCTTGAGTGGCATTTCCTTTCTCGCCTGACTCTTTGATGAAGGCGAGCATCCAAGCGTGCATGCCTATCGACCGACGTTCCGCAGCATGGTCTGCTGCGCTGGTTAGCTGCTCCGCCGCAGGCTTGATGCTTCTACGCGGTTTCCGAGCCTCCCGCGACCGCTCCCTGACGAACAAAGTTGTCCTCATCACCGGTGGCTCACGCGGCCTGGGGTTTGCCCTCGCTCGGGAACTCGCCTCGCGCGGCGCCCGCCTGATCCTGACGGCGCGAGGCATTGCAGGGCTGGAAAGCGCCAAAGAGCGGCTTATCGCGAGCGGCGATATCGCATCGTCCAACGTGTTTGTGTATGGTGCTGATGTCACCAGCGTGAGCGACGTACAGCAGCTGGTGGCCGCCGCCACGCAGCACTTCGGCCAGATTGATGTGGTGATTAACAATGCTGGAGTCATCATGGTGGGTCCGGTAGAAAGCCAGACGCTCGATAGTTTTCACCAGGCCATGGACATCAATTTTTACGGCGCCTTGCACACGACACTCGCAGTGTTGCCGCAAATGTTGGCCCGCGGCGATGGCGCAATTGTGAACATTGCCTCGATTGGCGGCAAGGTAGCATTTCCGCATCTTCTGCCGTATGTCGCCAGCAAGTTTGCCGTCGTTGGCTGGTCACAGGGACTGCGCGCCGAGCTTGCGGCCAAGGGCATCCGTGTCACCACGGTAAATCCCGGCATCATGCGCACCGGGTCTTACATACAAGCGCGGTACACCGGCGACACGCAGAAAGAATTCAACTGGTTCGCCGCGGGCGGCACGCTTCCCCTGAGTGCCACGAATGCCAGTGCGGCGGCCCGCAAGATAGTCAGAGGGTTGATAAACAACTCAGCCGAGATCGGCATTGGCCTGCAGGCCATCGTCGCGTCGCGCCTGGTGAATGTATCGCCGGAGCTGAGCGCTGTTCTTTTACAAGCCGCCAATGCTTTCCTGCCGGATGCGCCGGCAGCGAGTGAACAGAATCCTGCGACACAATTCTGGGAAGCCGACCGTTCTATCCCAGGCAAGGCCTATCGTGAGTCGCTCCCCGGCGTGCTGGAGCATTTCGGCAACAGATCTATCGATCGCTATAACCAAGAGCCTGCAACCGGAATGCGGAGCCATGGTGCATTCTGAGTGGGTGCACCAGGACCAGACCAACCCTGCGGCGCTCGAATACTTTTGGCAGGGGAATAGGGTAAAAGCCCTCCCACATCTCCCGACAGAAAAACGTCGTGAGATATGGGGCACCCGCAGCAGTGGTGGTTCCTGCAGCTCTGCGGTACGCCCCACTCTTCTTCGGACGCATCCCGCGTAACAAATTTTGGACTCACAGAACCCACCCAGGAGTTCTGCGGTACTCGGTACTCTTCTTCGGACGCATCCCCGTAACAAATTTTGGACTCACAGAACCCACCCAGGAGTCTCTGCGATACTCGGTACTTTTCTTTGGATGCATCACCATAACAAATTTGGGTGCCCCATATCTCACGACGTTTTCCAGTCGGGAGATGTGGGAATTCACAGGACCCAACCAGCAACTCTGCCCCGCTCAGAAAACCTCTGCACCACCACCCTACCGGGCCTACGCTGCCTTCTTAGTCTTGCTCACACTGCGGCGTTCCTTCGCGCTCGAAGACTTGGATTTAGCCTGCGCCGCGCGCTTGCCACCCTGCGCCACTTGCTTCTTCCGCGAGGCTTCCCGCGAAACCGGCTTGCCGCCGTTCCGGCTGGCCGGCTTCTTCCGGCAGCTACCTTCCTGATGTTCGCTCTTGCCCGGAACCGGCTCGAAACCTGGCCAGCAACGGGATGTCTTGGTATCGCTCTTGCTGCTCTTTTTAGCGGGCATACAGCCTCCCATGGTGAAAATCGATTTCTCCAATTAGGATGCGTGCCCGATTGGCCGACCGGCTCTGTCGCACAGTAGCGGTGACTTATGTTGACTAAAGCCCAAGCACACAGCGAAATCTGCGGTGAGGCAAACAACCTCACCCAAAATACGAACGCGCCTGGTCGCGGGCGCGCCGCAGAGTTTCCACGGGATCGCCAACAGGGTAGAACTCCATGGCGAGTGTGCCCTTGTATCCCAGCTGCGCCAGCTTGCGATAGATGTTTGTGTAGTTGATCTCCCCGCTGCCCGGTTCATGCCGTCCGGGGACATCGGCTATATGGATCAAACCGACCAGCGGAAGATTCGGTTCGAACTTCTCGATCAGGTTCCCGAACTGGCGTTGCTCATGGTAAACGTCATACAGCACGCGAATGTGCGGGTTATCGACAGCCTGCGCGATCGCAAATGCTTCGGTCACGCCATCGAGGTAAATGGTGGGGTTCTCAAGGCGATCGATGGGTTCAATCACGGCCACTATTCCAGCACTGCTGAGCAGGTCGGCCGCCTTCTTCAATGCCTCAATCGAAGCCGCGTGCTGACTCCCGGCGGGCGCACCCTCAATCACTTTGCCCGAGAGTAAAATGATCTGTTTGCAATTCAGCCGTTTAGCGGCAGGGAGGATGCCCTTAAGCCCAGTGAGAAACGCATCCTGGCCCGATGGATCCGCAAACCCCGAGCCAACGCCAGAAGTAGCATCCACGGAGATTCTCAGCGTTTCCATGCGGCCCAGGATGCGCGCGTAGTCTGCCTCAGACCATTCCTTAAACTCGCCCACCAACTCCACGTGGTGGTACCCCGCAAGCGCAACCCGGTCAAGGTTTTGCTCAAACGTGCCCAGCTTCTTCAGGGTCCACATCATCACAGAAATTTGCGCGCTCGCCTGGCCTGCACGGTCGTCCGCTTGCGTGGCGTCGTTCGTTTGCGCAGCAAGGCTTTGCGGCAAAAGGGCGCGGCCGGCGATCGAGGCAGCCGTTAAGCTGAAGAGAGTTCTGCGGGTGAGCATGCGCTGCATACTAGCAGACTACGCAGCAGGCTGGCCCCCCTACTTCGGCAAGGCGAAGGCCACCAGGCTGCCCCCGGTGGGAGCCGCCGACTTGCCGCCGCCCGCGGCGATCACCACATACTGCCGCCCATTGACCTCGTATGTGGCGGGGGTAGCATTGCCCGCGGCAGGCAGTACTGTCTGCCAAAGGACCTTCCCGGTCGCTTTGTCCAACGCACGAAATACCTTGTCATAGTTCGTCGCGCCAATGAACAGCAAACCGCCGGCCGTCACCACCGGGCCGCCATAATTTTCGCTGCCAGTGTTCGTCAGGCCCCTGGCGGCGAGTTCCGGGTACTCGCCCAGGGGAATCTTCCAGCTGGTCTGGCCAGTGTTCAGGTTGATGGCGGTCAACGTGCCCCAGGGTGGTTGGATCGCAGGATACCCGTCGATATCAAGAAACTTGTTGTATCCATCACTGATGTATTTGCTGTCCACCGGCGAAGGGCCGTTGTCGTGGACCAACTTCTCCTTACCGTAGTAAACGTACTGCAGAATCGAATCCAACTGGTCGCCGCCCAGGCTGGCGAACCCTGGCATGCGGCCCGCACCCTGCGCAATCAGTTCTTTCACCGTGCCCACTTCGTAACGATCGGCGACCCCGATCAGGGAAGGGAACTCAGGTGGCGCGCCTTTCATGTCGGCACGATGGCAGCCAGAGCAATTGCGCAGAAAGAGGTCCTTACCATTCGCCTCGGCGGTGCGTGGCTTTTGCGGCACCAGCCGCAGAACCCAGGCCATCTCATTTGCGTTCACATAAAAAAGGCCGCTGGTTGGGTCATACGCCGCCCCGCCCCACTCGGCCCCGCCGTCGTAGCCGGGAAAGATAATCGTTCCCTGCGTGCTGCCGGGGATGAACTGCCCGTCGCTGCGCAACCTCGCAAAACGCTCCGCGGCATCGCGATGGGCTTCCGGGGTGCGCGTGGTGAGCATGTCGGCGGTCAACTTCTGCCGAGCGTAGGGCGCCGGCAGGGTTGGCAGAGTCTGTTCACTCGCCGTGATCTCGCCCTCGATGTCAGACGGAGGATACTTCTGGCTCTTCAAGGGAAACAACGGCGCCCCGGTTTGCCGGTCGAACAGGAAGACGTAGCCCTGCTTGGTGGTTTGCGCGACCGCATCCACATCATGCCCGTTCCGCTTCACCGTCACCAGTGCGGGCGCTGAAGGCGGATCACGATCCCAAATGTCATGGTGAACGAACTGGTAGTGCCACAACCGCTTGCCGGTTCCCGCGTCCAACGCGATCAGGCAGTTGGCGAAGAGATCGTCCCCGGTCCGGTTAGCGCCATAAAAGTCAGACGCAGCCGATCCCGTCGGCACATACACAACCCCGCGCTGCGCATCGAGTGACATGCCAGGCCAGTTGTTAGCCGCCCCGCTATAGGTCCACGCATCTTTCGGCCATGTTTCGTAGCCCACCTCGCCTGGATGCGGAATGGTATGGAACGACCAGCGCAACTGGCCACTGTGCGCGTCATAGGCACGTATGTCGCCGGGGGAAGCGGGCAGCACTTCACCCATGCCTCCGCCGACAATCACCAGGTCTTTGTAGACAATGGCAGGGCTGGTGAGGGTAACCCAATTCAAGGGGTCCCGGCCCAATCCTTCCCGCAGGTCGATGCGGCCTTCCTTGCCGAATGCGGTGACTGGCTTGCCAGTGTGCGCGTCGAGCGACACCAGGTATTGCCGTACACCCACGAAGATGCGGTCCTCGTGCCCGTCGGACCAGAACGTAACACCACGGTTACGAACCTTGCCCACATTCTTCAGCCCTTCGTTGGCAGCGAAGCGCCAGTGCAGGGTGCCGGTGGCCGCATCCAGCGCGACCACGTCTCCCGAAGGAGTGGTCGCGTACAACACCCCATTCACGACGATGGGGTTGCACTCCATCTCTGATTTTGGATGAGCGTCCCCGGTATCGAACGTCCAGGCTACCTGCAGCGAGTGAACGTTTTCGCGGTTGATCTGATCGAGGCTGGAATAGTGGATATTGTCCGGGCCGCCGCCAAAAGCTTTCCAGCCAGTGCGCGCCTTCAGGTCCGCCTGTGAGATACCAGAAGGGGCAGCAGCCAAAAAACAAAACCACAACGAGAGGACAACGGAAAGCTGGCGGGCGGGCATGCGTGCTAGTTAACCATAAGGTCCGGGTGGCAGGTAGTCTTACGGCCGCCACCATGCAGACCGAAGTTCTTCGCCGCTGGTCACTTCGGTCGGCACTCCCGGCACCGGCGACCACAGCTTGAGGCCTTCGATGGACGATATCCGCTCAATCGGTTGGCGCCACGCATGCAGCGCCAAGTCAAAAAGCCCCCAGTGAATGGGCATCAGTAATCCATGACTGCCCATGGCTTGGAACGTTCTGGCTGCCCCGTCTGGCCCCATGTGGATGTCGGCCCACAGCGGGTGCGAGGCGCCGATCTCGAGCATGGTCAAGTCAAAGGGGCCGTAGCTTTGCGCAAGCTCGGCGAAGCCGTCCCATTCTCCTGAATCTGCTCCGTAATAGATACGGTGCCGGGGACCGGCGAGTACGAACGAAGCCCAGAGCGTGTGGAAGCGGTTGGACAGACTCCGTCCTGAAAAATGGCGTGCGGGCAGCGCGGTCACCTTGAGTCCGCCGATCTGCACCGACTCCGTCCAATCGAGTTCGCGGGCATGGGTCACGCCGAACTGCTTCAGGATCCTTCCGACTCCCAGGGGCGTGATCCATTGTGCCTGGGCGGTGGCTTCGCTCGTTGCCAGGCGCCGGATGGTGCCCGCGCCAAGGTGGTCGTAATGATCGTGCGAGAGCAGCACCAAATCGATTTGCGGCAGTTCCTTTAGAGGCAGCGGTGGTGGGAAGAATCGCTTCGGGCCGGCCCACTGCACGGGCGCCGCCCGTTCATCCCAAACTGGATCGATCAGCACCCGTACGCCGTCGATTTCCACCAGCAGGGTGGAGTGCCCCATCCAGGTAATGCGCAGGCCGCTGGCGGGCGCGGTGGCGTACACCCCGGCATCCGTCCGGAAGGGACCAGGGCTTTGTTTCGGTGTGCGCTCTTCCTTGTTGCGCAGGTACAGCCACAACACCTTCAACACCACGCTCAAGTCCCCCACCGACGTGGGTACCGGATTTGTATATTGCTTGCCTTTACGCAACGCTTTGCCGATCATTGCCATCCTTTTACCCGAGGAAAGCCCGATGCCTCTATTCATGGTATGAGGGAACGCATACTGTGACCATTGGATTGAGTGCCGCAGAAAACGACTCGTACCATCTGCAGCGCTTTGTTGACGCCCAGGCTACCTGTTTCGCCCAGGTCCATGCCGAGTTGGCGGCCGGGCAAAAGCGCACCCACTGGATGTGGTTTATCTTTCCACAAATCAAAGGTCTCGGTGCGAGCGCCATGGCGCAGCGGTTTGCGATCGCCGGCTTAGAGGAGGCGCGCGCTTATCTAAATCATCCCCTCCTGGGTCCGCGTCTTCGCGAGTGCACGGCCCTGGTGAACGCGGTACAGGGGCGCGGCATCGACGATATCTTCGGCTACCCGGACGATCTCAAGTTTCATTCCTCAATGACACTGTTTGCCCAGTCTGCTAGCGGGCAAGATCAAGCAGATGGGGTGTTTGCGGAAGCAATCAGCAAGTATTTCGGCGGGGAACCAGATCAAGCCACGCTTGGCCGACTGGGAACCCCCTCTCGCTAAGCCGGATTCCTCACCAGTACTGATTGGTGCGACCTGTTGAAGGGAGCGGTGAGCCTGCTGCTGTGTTTTGGCTTGTGGCCTTGCGCGTTAGGTTGGCTTTTGGTGTGCGACGAGAAGTTTAGCTAAGTTTCCGCCGCGTGCACTAACGCTCGCGAACTCTCTTTGGCTGAATGCCATTGCTCGTGCTTTGCACAACTAATCGTGCAAGCGCTTATGCAAAAAACCTCGCTTTTGATAACCCCATAGAGATATTCAACTCTTTCAAAGAAAGGTGGTGTATCTTTTGTCCACGAAAGTAGTGCACCAGGGGCCCGTCGCGGAAAAAGCTCTTTCCAGACCGTGACATCCTGACCACACTCAGGGTTTCTTTCGTGCGCGCGGGCCAGTCATCTTTATCGAATTAGTCCAGAAGACGTTATAACCGCAGGTCGCGAAAGTTTCTCAAGAGGCGTTCCGTCGTGAAGCGTGTCATAAGTTTGTCCGCTCTCCTAGCGTCCGTGATCACCTGCCAATGCGTCCCTTCCCGGGCGCAGTCGGCTGATGCGATTCACCCCGCAACCCCACATGCTTCGCAAGCAAAAACAAGCCGCACCGCTGCCCCGGAAAACACTGTAGTC
This sequence comes from uncultured Acetobacteraceae bacterium, assembly GCA_964657465.1. Lineage (GTDB taxonomy): Bacteria > Acidobacteriota > Terriglobia > Terriglobales > Acidobacteriaceae > PALSA-350. The sequence goes on from CAZZVD010000031.1 coordinate 13,778, forward strand.
ATCCCCGGCCCTTTACGATCGTTCCTGCGCATGGCCGGCATCAGCCAACAAATTACGGCTGAGGATGTGCTGCCCCTTCTGGCCCGCAATGCGTTCTCTACTGGCTATCTCAACGGCTCGCCTACTGAATATCTCCGCCTGCTCGACCGATATCTTCACCAGGCGAAGGAGTTGCAGATGCTCGCCGGCTCCGGCGGCACGATCCACGTGGAGAACTGTGCTGCGGCCGAGCCATTATTGAGCATCCTGGGCTACCGGTCGCGCCCGTCCTGTGGGCAAAAAGACGACATCCTGGTGACTGCCGACCCCGAGCGAGCCTTCCTCACGACTGATTCCGGCTTTCCGTTGACGGCGCTCGAAGAGGCCCTCGCCAAAGGCGAACCCTTCACTTACGCATACCCGAGTTCGCGCGTGCCAGTGCTGTTTAGCGAGAATGAATGGCGCAACCTCAGCAGCGCGAAAACGCGCGGCGCGCAAACTCTGGTCGAAATCCTGCTGCGCGAGCCGGCTGTCGATCGCTTGTACTGGGCGCTCAGCAACACCGATGCAGAAACCCGCGTAATGCTCGAACGCTCGCCCGGGCTGGGAAAGCTGTTGGCCTACGCCCCCGTGCTCGATTTCTACGGATCGCAGATCTTCATCCGCAATGGTCGTGTGACCGTGCCGGGCGGAGCGGCTGCCGAGGGTAACTGGAGAGAACTGGTGGGCGCGAACCCAAAGTCACCGGCAGAATTCGTTACGGCGCTCCTTGGCACTGATAATGGCTGGCTTGCCGTTTATTTCGACACGCTGGCCCGTGTCGATGCGACCCAGCAGGCCTATCTCACCTCAGGTCCGCGACTGAAACACCTCTACACGGCTTTCCATGAGGCCGATCCCAACGCTAATCCGGCGCGCGCCGTGTTTCGCCGTGCCCCCGCATTGCTCACTTTGTTTACCCGTGTCCAGCACGGGCCAGACGGCGAACCAGTAGTCCCGGGCAATCTTGATGTTTGGAAGCAAATCCTGGCCGGGAAATCAGAATCGAAAGTGGTGCACGAATGGGGGCGCCGCGCGCGCGGATTTAAACATCCCGAGCAGTTGCTCGAAGCCATGGCGGGCATGTCGCGTGTCGACACCGATCAGGGTCCGTTGCAGGTTTACCTCATGCTCAGCGAGATAGATCACGGCCGTGCCCCTGATAAAAAGCTTTCATCCGAGACAGTACTTTTACTGGCCAACAAATTTTCCCAGCTCAGCAACTGGTACCTGGTGTTCTCAGAGTTTCCTGAGCTCAGCGACGATTCCATTACCCGCTTTCTTGCCGTTGCGGATACGGTCGATGCCATTCACGACCACAGTCTCCGCGGCAATACGATGGGCGTGTTCCAGGCCAATCTGGGCGTTTGGCAAATTCTGGCGCGCCAGGGCGAAATTAACCGAACGAACCTGAACGCCTCGTGGCAGCAGGTGCTGGCATCCTTCTCGAATATTGGTTCGCAGGCGCTATTATTCGATGCCGGGCATGCGGCGCTAAAAAGCCTCATGATGGCCTCCGCCGGTCGAGCCGATCTGTCCCAGTCGGAATTTATTGACGTGTTGGCTGGCCCACCGCAAAGCACTCCGGATGGCCAGCGCACGCGCGAGGAAATCGCGGGCAGGATGCGGGCTGTGTTCGAGGACCAGCGACTGGTGCCCCTGGATACCCTGTTCACCCTGGGTGACGGCCTTACCAAAATGGCTGCCGGCTCGGCCGCTCCCGACAGCCTGCTCCCGCTCGCCAATGAACTGCGGCAGTTTGAATTGCCCCGGCCCATCTTCACCCAAAGCGAGAAAACAGAATGGGCGCCCGGTGTCTACGCCAACCGCCATGCTGAACTGCAGGTGCATGTCGACATCAGCAAGGTCATCAAGACGCTTGCTTCCGGTCCGCAGCTGGAGGCGGCGCGGGGCCAGCTCACACCCTTTCTGCGGGACTCCCTGGTTGGGCTGAACTACGCGTACTACGAACCGCCAGGAGCCCAGATCCTTCACAACAACCCACTGTTCGTGCGCTCGCATGACTTCTCCGGCGAAACCATCATGGGCGTGACCCAGCTCTGGCAGGCGCCTGAACTATTTGGTCAGGGCTCACCGGCCGGCGGAGGCGCTTACCTGGTCGGCTCACTGGCCGAACTGCCCTATGCCCTGGCCACTACGGAGCAGGACTTCATCGCGCCCAGAAACGTCCAGGCCCTGATCTGGAAAGAGGTCACCGCAGGTCTGCTGGTCAGCGCGACTCTACCACGCTGGTGGAATGTAACCAGGAATGAGCTCCATGCCGTGGCTCTTTACCAGCGCTCGGGTGAGGAATTGGTCACCGCCTCCGTTGCGAATGAATCGCTGCGTGAAAAAGTCATCGCCATTCTCGCGCAACGGCTGCCCCCGCAACGGCTCGGCCAGTTGGAACACGCCTTGCAAGCCGGCGATGTGCCGGTCAGCCTGACCAGGGTGACGCCTTCGGACACATTCCACCTGGCTGCCGATATACGCCGGGACTTTCCGCAGGAGCCAGCCACGTGGGGTCCGGCCTCAGTCGAACTGGATGCCCTCATCCATCAGTACCCCGCTGAGGTCAACCTCGAGCGCCTGTCCCGCGACTTCGGCACTCCGCATCCCGTGCTGACCCAAAACTATGCGCGAGAGCTTCTCAATACACGGCCGTTCCCGGCGTTTGGCGGCAATTCCAGCCGGCTGCTGGGTGAGACCTGGGACTCGAGCAATCTCTATTGGGCCCGCCTGGCCGATGAAAAAGGTTACTCGCCGGTGGTGCTGAACCGGCTGGTCCCTGAATTAACCCGGCGCATGGTAGCGAACATCTTCGCTACCGACATTGAAGATTGGGTGGCCTTGACTCGGGCCATGAACGAAACCGGTGAACAATTCCGGCAGGGCAAGATTGTCCTGCCGCAATTGGCGGAAGCAGCGGCTCCCGTCCCGGCGGCCCAGAAATAAAAATCAATCATTGGAACCAGTCATCTATGGCCAAGCGTCTTTTTCTCTCCGTCCCGATCGTCCTCGTGCTCGCTACTGTTACCGGCCGTAGCACCGCGGCCCAGGAAGACTCCACCAATATCCGGGTGAACGTCGATCTGGTGCAGCTAAACGTTGCCGTTACCGATAGCAAGGGCAACTACGTATCGGGCCTGGGCCCCGAAAACTTCGCCATCACCGAAGACAAAATCCCGGAGAAGATTGCCACCTTTGAAGAAGGCAATGAGGGGCCTCGCCAGGTTTCTCCCTTGCCGGCAGGTGTGGCAGCTTCGGGCAAGACAGCGGTCCCTGCTGGTAAGCCAGCCGTCAAGATTATCCAGGCTGACGCCAAAGGCGACCAACCGGCTGCGGCGCCCGCCAGTCACGCCGGCGGCATGACCGAAGACCTGGCGAGCATGCCTTCGCAGGTCGCGGGCGCGAATGTGTTCGTGCTGTTCGACACCAGCAACTACATGTATCGCGGCTTTGTGTTTGCCCAGGATGCGATCACAGATTTCGTGCGTTCGCTGCAGAGTGCCAACAAGGTCGCGTTCTATTCCTATAGCCGCGATCTATCCCGCAACTCCGTGCTTACCTCGGATCGTGCGCAGGTTTTACGGGGTGTGCGCAGTACCGTCGCCGGGGATGACGCCGCGCTCTACAATTGCCTGTTGCTGACGGTCGAAGACGCAGCCCGATACACCGGCCGCAAGGTGGTCGTCGTGTTCTCCAACGGTCCTGACAACGCCAGCCTGGTACCGCCTGAGGATGTAGCCGAGTTGGCCCAGTCGACGGGCACCATCATCTACATGATCAGCACTCGCGAAGCGCAATTGGAACCCATTTCGACCGCAGTGTTTGAGCGCATGAGCAAAGCCACGGGCGGTAAGGCCTACTTCGCCCGCAATTGGAATGATGAGAAGAAGGCCTTTGCCTTCATCCAGGAGGACCTGGCGCACCTCTACTCCTTGAGCTACTACCCGCAATACAATCCAAGCGGAGGCTGGCGCACCATCACCGTCAAGCTGGTAGGGAAAGATCTGCAGAAGTATCACGTCCGCACCCGCGCCGGCTACCGGCTGCAACAAGCCCACGCCGCGGCCAACAATTCAGCCGAACTCGAATCGGTGCCCGTCCAGAAGTAAGCGCGTTGCTACCGGCATCCCCGAAAGCCCGCACTTCTCACAGTCTGTCCCGCGACGAATGACGGGTGCCCCACATCTCGCTCGTTCTTCGCGAGATGTGGGATTCCACGGCTGTTCACCGGCTACTCTCCCCTGGAAACTAGTTTGAACGACGGTCGTATATACCGTCCACTCAGGGAGCAGAGGTTCGTGGAATCCCACATCTCGCAAAAAACGAGCGAGATGTGGGATTCCCATCATTTGTTACGGGCGTTACGGGACACGCCGTTGAGGGGCTACTGTTTTTTATTCGATGCCTCCACCGAATTATGACTGGCACACGGAGCTTGCGACCCATGAGTCAGGGTGTCGCTGCAGGCAAATAACTCTGGCTCGTTCATGACGGAAGAGGCCGCCTGTTGCAGATCCATCGCAGCAGGTTGTGGCTGAAACCGGGTCCGTTTGTCGTCCTGTTGTAAAGACACACTCTTGAACAGCAGCGCATTGCCTTCCAAATGCACATGAATTGCCGTGAGCTGCCAAAGTGACGGGGCTACCTGCTGCTGTTCCAGCGCAAACGAGCTGCGCTCTTTCAGGCGTCCCAGCAGACCGCCCCCAAAAGTCACATCGTGCAGCAGGTGCCCTTTCATCTTGCAGATCCGGTGCTGTTGATTATCGACGACCACATCGCCGCTCATGCTGCTGAACACGCGCGCTTCGCGGGAAGGCGGATGAAATCCAGGCGCAGGCTCAAAGTGGAGTGAAGTCGTGGTCGGGCTCGAACCAGTCACCGTCCAGATAAACGCGGCCGGCAGCACCTGCAAGAGATCGTCAATCTGCTTGTTGTCATGATTTGATTCCGCCAACTGCTTGCTTTGCGCCTTGGGATCGTGGAGAAACTTGTCAACCAGATCGCGTTGCCGCTCTGGCGGAAGCTTCTGGTCATCTTTCTCTAAAACGCGAGCCACGTTGCCCTGTTGGGTAGCCGCCACCCATTGCAGAACATGCTCTTTCGGCTGGTCGCTCTCTTCCAGATAAATCCAATTTGAGTGGTCACTCCGATCGGCGGCCCGTTCGTTGTCGACTACCTGCTGAATGATTTCTTGTGGGCTTTGAGCATGCACTGCGGACACTGCAAGTGCAAAGAAGCTTAACCAGAGAAAATGCGTCTTCTTCCTGAACATGACGGCCTTCGCTTCAAACGTTCCGCGCTTTTGATGACGAAACAGTGGAGAAGGGTTCATAGGATCGCAGCTTGCGCGCTACGTAACAGATGCCCTGCACTGCTCGGCAAACGCGGAGAACCGCAAAGCGTCGCGGACGGCCGTGCCCGGGATTGCACTGTGAAAGTGGCTGTTTGGTCGTCTCTGCGGGACGCAGCGCCGAGTTGTCAGCGGATCGGCTGAGGGAGTCAACCTGAGTTGCAAAAAGGAATGGTAGGCACGAGGAGACTCGAACTCCTGACCTCTACCGTGTCAAGGTAGCGCTCTAACCAACTGAGCTACGCGCCTGCGCAAAGCACTTCGTTATCATAGCAAAAGCTCATGTACCATCGAGCTTCCAGAGTGCAGCCATGAAGATCGGAACCCCTTGCTGAAAGAACTGCGCGCGGCGCCTAACCTGCTGACCTTCCTGCGCTTGTGTCTGATCCCGTTTATCGTCATCGCCGTACTTGAGGCGCATTATCCCACCGCACTTTGCCTCTTTATTATCGCGGGGTTCAGTGACGGCCTCGATGGCCTGGCCGCGCGCATGCTGAAACAGCAAACCCAGATTGGCCAGTATCTCGATCCCGTCACCGACAAGCTTTTGCTGAGCACCCTGTTCCTGGCGCTGATGCATCAGCAACTCGTGCCGCGGCGCGTCACCGTCCTCGTGTTCAGCCGCGACCTGGGCATCCTGATCGTGGCCAGCCTGCTCTATATCAGCCTGGGCATGCGCGACTTTCGTCCCAGCATCTACGGTAAGGCGAGCACCTGCGCGCAAATCCTAGCGCTGGTGACCGTGCTGATCTGCCAGATATTCGCCAATGTGCCCCTCATCATGCTGCGCACCTTTGCGCTCGACGCCACGGCGGTGCTCACGATTGTCTCCGCGCTGCATTACGCCTGGCGCACAGCACGCCGCCTGGCAGTTGCGGAAGCTCACTGACCGCGCTAGCGCCAAAAGACACATGTGTTCCGGTGGTCCGCAAACGAACCGAGCCGGCCCGTTGCGGACTAAAAGTTTGAAAATTCCCTGTTCAATGACAGAATATTGTCAACGCCCGGTCACCGGTTTAACGTTACGGAAATAATCATGTTGCGCTCTGCCATGCTTCCACGGAACGGAACTGCAGCACACGAAGGCCTCTATGTCTGAAACCATCCAAGCGCGCGTGTTACGAGTCATCGCTACCACCCAGCGCATTCCTCCGGAGAAAGTTAAGCCCGACAGCACCTTCGAAGAACTTGGCATCGATTCCATGGACAGCATCAACATCCTGTTCGATCTGGAAAGTGAGTTCGACATCGAGATCAAGGATGAAGACGCGAAAAAGATTCAAACCATCCGCGAAATGATCGATGGCGTCACCCACCTGGTGGATGCCAAGCACAACACCTCCGCCTAGCCAACTTCGCCCTCATCGCTCCTGGCAGACATGCCCCCGGGTCGGAAACGCCGGCGGGCTGATTCCAGCGCTATGAGGAAGGCGCAGGAGTTTGTTAACCTCGTTCCACAACAGTCCTTAATGAAATCGGTGTAGATGCGAGTTGTCATTTCTGGAATGGGCGTGATCAGCGCCCTGGGGCATAATCAGCACGAGTTCTGGCAGGCACTGGCCGAGGGTCGCTCCGGCATCGGTCCGATTACCGCAAACGTCGGGCCCAGTCCCGAGATGGGGATGGAGCAGGTCCGCTTCAAAAACGGCGCAGCCGTCCTCGGCTACAGCCCTGAGGAACACTTCCCCCGCAAGTCGCTCAATTTTATGGATCGCTTTGCACAGTTCTCGGTGGTGGCTGCGCGCGAAGCCGTGACCCAGGCCGGGATCGAATGGACCACCGAGTTATGCGACAGTGCTGCCATCATTACCGGTTCCTGCATGGGCGGTCGCTTTACCGAAGAGGCGGGCTACTGGGAACTGTTCCATCACGGCAGAAATCGCGTGCACCCGCTCACCATTCCGCTGGGCATGAGCAATGCCGGCGCCAGCCACATCTCCATGGAATTCGGTCTGCACGGTCCTTCCTACAACATCTCGACTGCCTGTTCTTCAGCGGCGCATGCAATTGGGAACGCTCTCTGGATGGTGCGCTCGGGAGCTGCCCCGCTCGCCATCGCCGGCGGTAGTGAGGCTCCCCTGTTCGTGGGCGGCCTCAAGGCCTGGGAAGCGATGCGCGTGGTCAGCCCGGATACTTGCCGCCCGTTCTCGGCGGACCGCACCGGCATGGTGCTGGGAGAAGGCGGCGCCATGCTAATCCTGGAACCGCTGGACCGGGTCCTGGCCCGGGGCGCAAAGCCTCTGGCGGAAATCATCGGCTTCGGCATGTCGGCGGACGCCTGCCATGTCACCCAGCCATCGGCCGAGGGCGCCGCTCGTGCCATGCGAGGAGCGCTGCGGGATGCTGGCCTGGTCCCGGAGCAGGTGGGCTACATCAACGCCCACGGTACCGCGACCGAAGCCAACGATCGCATGGAATCGGCCGCCATTCATGATGTATTCGGAAGTCATGCAGCTAAGCTGCCGGTCAGTTCCACCAAATCCATGCACGGGCACACACTCGGCGCTGCCGGCGCCATCGAAGCCGTGGCCACCATCCAGGCCATGCGACACGGGGTGTTGCCGCCTACGGCCAATTTCAACCAGGCGGATCCCGCCTGCGTGCTGGATGTGATTCCCAACCAGGCGCGCAAGGCCAGCGTCCAGGTGGCCCTGTCGCAGTCGTTCGCCTTTGGCGGGTTGAACGCTGTGCTTGCTTTTCGCGCCTGGGAGTAGACACCAACCGCGCAACACCCACAGTCTGTCTCGTGACGAATGACGGGTGCCCCACATCTCGCTCGTTTTCGCGAGATGTGGGATTCCCATCATTGTTACGGGCATTACGGGATAGGCCGTGAGAAATGCGGGAGCTAGTTGCGCGCCATTTTCTCGAACACGTCCAGCGCGTATTCCAGGTCCGATTGGGTGTGTGCTGCGGTTACGCAGAGGCGCAGCCGAGCAGAGTCCTGCGGAACCGCGGGGAACAGCACTGGGGTTGCCAGAACACCATGATCCCGCAAACGGCGTGCAAACAAGCCTGTCTTGGTCTCATCGTTCAGGATGACCGGGATCACTGCCGTTTCCGACAACCCCGTGTCATATCCCAGCGAGCACAAACCACTGCGCAAAAAGTCAGCGTTCTGCTTGATCCGGGCCACGCGCTCCGGTTCGCTTTTCAAAATCGCAAGGCCCTCGCGGATCGCAGCCACGGCAGCCGGGCTAAGCGCCGCCGAGAAGATAAACGGCGAAGCACCATGCTGCAAATAGATCGCGAGCTCCTGGGACACAGCCGCGAAGCCGCCCGTCGACGGAATCGACTTCGCCAGAGAACCCGTCCAGATGTCTACCTCGTCCGTGGGAATACCAAAGTGTTCATCGGTACCCCGGCCGCAGGCGCCCAACACGCCGGAAGCATGGGACTCGTCGACCAACAGGTAAAACCCAAACTCGCGTTTCACTTCCAGGATCTCAGGCAGGTGGCAAACATCGCCATCCATGGAGAACACGCCGTCAGAAATGACCAGCGTGCGATTCGCCTGCGAGCCATTTTGCAGCTCCTGGCGCAGAGACGACGCGTCGTTGTGCCGGAACCGCTGCAGCTGCACCCCGGCGAACCGGCACGCATCGGTCAGACTGCGATGGCACAGCGAATCCATGATGACGCGATCGGCAGGACCCAAAAGGGCGCCCAGCACCGCAACATTGGCCATGTATCCAGAACTGAAGGTGATTGCCGCTTCCGTGCCCTTGTAGGCAGCGATGTCGCGTTCCATCAGGATGTGCTGATCTGTCGTGCCGGTCAGCAACCGTGCACCACCGGTGCCCGTTCCGTACTTGCGGATGGCCTCGATGGCCGCCGCATCAATGCGCGGATCGCCGATCAGGCCCAGGTAGTCGTACGATGACAACATGAGCATCGAATGCCCATCTGCCCGCACCTGGGGACCGGTCCGGCCCTCCAGAGGAATCTGAAACGGATACGCATCGTGCTCGCAGGCGAATGCTGTGGTTTCAAACAGCCGGCGGCCACGTGCGTCGATCAGATCGTTTTTACGGAAATTCCAACGCTGTTCCGCGTCAAAGTATCCATTAAACGATTTGCCGGAAGAAGAAGGAAATCCTGCTGTTCCGTTGTGAACTGGTGACTTCGTCTCTGTGGGAGTATCCATTTATTTCACTGACTATAGAGTAGGATGAGACCCTTGGGAAGTCCGTAGTTACTGCCTGGGCACGCTTTAAAGCATTTCCAAACCGCGCTCTGTCGGCAATAACCAGTCTGCGTTCACCCGGAAAGAACCCTTTCCCCAGTCTTGCGGGTCGTATAGTAACTATACCCGAGCAATGATCCTGTCACGAACGGGTCCACTGGCCGCGGGTTTTCGCCCTCCCGGATGGTTCGAAGCCGGTCAGGCGACTTGCATCTAACGGATGAGCGGGAGTGGCCGGGATTCCATGTCTTTGATTCAACAGCACAGTTCGCCTGTTTTATTAACGCCTCCAGGCGAAGCCGAGGCGCGCGCGTCTCTGCCGGCAAAGCGCCTGGTCGATAAGTTTGGCCGCACCATCACCGACCTCCGCGTCTCCATTACCGATCGCTGCAATTACAAGTGCATCTACTGCAGAACTGGTTCCGAGGGAGCCATGTTCGCGGAATTGACGATGCAGGACTACCTCCGGCTGATCCGGGTCTTTGTGAGCCTGGGCATCGAGAAGGTGCGCTTGACTGGCGGCGAGCCGTTGCTGCGCAAGGGCATCATCCGCCTGGTCGAGCAGCTAGCTGACCTACGCGGAGGCCCAGACGGCGACCGGCCGCTCGATATCGCCATCACCACCAATGGGCACTTGCTGGCGGAAATGGCAGGCCCCCTGGCCCGTGCCGGTCTGAGCCGCATTACCGTCAGCATGGATGCCGTCGAGGCCGCTACCTTTGAGCGCATCACCCGGGTACCGGGCAGTTTTGAAGCGGTGCTGGCCGGTGTAAGGGCCGCGCAGAACAGCGGTTTGGGACCGGTCAAGGTGAACTGCGTGCTGCTGCGCGGTTTCAATGACGAACAGATCGTACCGTTCGCCCACTTTTCCCGGAGCGAAGGCGTGATTGTGCGCTTCATCGAATTCATGCCGCTGGACGAGGACCGCCGCTGGACACCCGAGACGGTTGTTCCCCTGGCGGAAGTTGTGGCCAAGCTCAATCAGTTCCGCCCCCTGATGAGCCTCCCGGCCACGCATCCCGGCGAGACGGCGCGTCGCTATACCTTCGACGACGGTATTGGTGAAATAGGCGTGATCGCTCCCGTATCCCAGGCATTCTGCGGGGCTTGCAGCCGTATCCGGCTGACCTCCGACGGCAAAATCCGCACCTGCCTCTTTTCTCATTTCGATCACGATCTCTACGGTGTGCTGGCGCGTGGCGGCTCTGACCAGGACCTTGCCGCCTTCATCGAGAGGACCGTTGACACGAAAGAGGCGCGCCACCACATCGGCGAGCCCGGTTTCCTGAAGCCATCGCGTAGCATGGTTCATATCGGAGGCTAGCGCGTTCGCTCCTCGGCCTGATCGAATGGTGGATGGTCCTTTCACAGAGCGGCCCCCCCTGCCCAAAGACCTGCGGGTCTTCCACGACGTAGCGCGCGCACTCACCTCATCGCTCGACCTGGATTCCATTCTTGGCGCCATCATGCAGCAGATGGAGCAGTTCTTCGAGCCGGAGACCTGGTCTTTGCTGATCGTTGATGAGCAGCAGCAAAATTTGTACTATGCGGTAGCTGCCGGCAAGTGGCCGAGCGATCGCGCATTGCGTGTTGCCATCGGCGAGGGGATTTCTGGGTGGGTAGCCCAGAATGGCAAACTGGTCATTGTGGGGGAGCAGGGCGAGGGCTCTGTGAGCGGCGGGCGGTTTGTTTTACCGGTCGCCCAGGGTTCGGTCCCGGCGCTCCGTTCCGTTCTCTGCATCCCTTTGCGCTGGCAGGATCGAACCCTGGGCGTCATCGAACTCCTGAACTACCGGGTATCTACTTTGACTGACGAAACGATGGCTTTCCTCAATGTGCTGTGCGATTACGCGGCGATCGCCATCCAGAATGTGCGGGCCGTGGAGCGCATTCAGGAATTAACGATTACAGACGACTGCACTGGTCTCTTCAACTCCCGCCATTTGTTCTCAGTCATGGAGAGCGAGTTGGAAAGGTCGCGCCGGTTCAGCTTGCCCTTCAGTCTGATCTTTATCGACCTGGACCGCTTTAAAACAGTGAATGACCATCACGGGCACCTGACGGGGAGCCGGTTGCTGGCAGAAATCGCCAAAACGATCAAAACCAACGTGCGCGGCATCGATTCCGCTTTTCGCTATGGCGGAGACGAGTTCATCGTCCTGCTGCCGCAAACCAACAAAGACGCCGCCCTCGATGTCACGCAACGTTTGCTGCAGGCGCTGCGAAGTACCCACTACCTGGTCTCTGAAGGACTCGATCTGCAGGTGATGGCAAGCTTTGGCATTGCCAGTTACCCGGAGGACGGAGAGACCGCGCAGCAAATCATCGGCGCCGCCGACGAAATGATGTACCTGGTCAAGAACTCCTCCCGAGGCAACATCGCAGTGGCGCAACGCGGCTTCGTCCAAACCTAAGCGGAAGATTGTGTTAAGAGTGCCGGATTGAGAGTAGTGCATTCCCACATTTCCCGACTGAAAAGCGTCCTGATGTATGGGGCACCCGAGCCGGTGACAGGCCCACACACGATTCCGGACTTCTCAACGAACTGGGGTGCCCCATATCTCACGACGCTTTTCAGTCGGGAGATGTGGGAATTCACTACTCTTAACCGGAAGTCTCTCCTGCTCAAACCACCTTGAATCGCGCAGGTGAGGTATGCTTTTCCACGGCCGCCTGCTGTTGGGCAGAGCAGCCGCCAGCATCTTGAAAACTCGGAAGGTTAACCAAATGGAACAACAGGGTAGACGTCTTCGCATGGGGATGGTCGGCGGTGGCGCGGGTTCCTTCATCGGCCCCGTGCACCGCATGGGCGCGGAACTGGACGGAGCCATCGAGCTCGTCGCCGGCGCCTTCAGCCAGGATGCGGAGCGCTCGCGACAAGCCGGCATCACCTACGGCATAAGCCCCGATCGCGCCTACAGCACCTACCAGCAGATGATGGAGGCGGAGCGCAAGCGTCCAGACCCCATCGACCTGGTCTGCATCGTGACCCCGAACCACCTGCACCTGCCGATTGCACTGGCAGCGCTCGAGCACGGCTTCCACGTGATGAGCGACAAGCCGGCGACCGCCACCCTGGCTGAGGCGGAAACCCTGCAAACCGCGGTCAAACGGAGCGGGCTGCTGTATGGGCTCACCTTTACCTACACTGGCTACCCCATGGTGCGAGAAGCACGCAGCATGGTTCGCAGCGGCGCGTTGGGAAACATCCGCAAAGCGGTGGTGCAATATTCGCAAGGCTGGCTCAGTAGCTCACTCGAAACCACCGGGCACAAACAAGCCAGTTGGCGCTCCGACCCGGCGCAGTCGGGCCTGGGCGGCGCCATCGGCGATATCGGCGTCCATGCGTTCAACCTGCTTGAGTACGTCAGCGGCCGTCGCATCGCAGAGATCTGCGCCGAACTCTCCTCGGTGGTTCCGGGGCGTGCTCTCGACGATGACTGCAACGTCCTGCTCAAGCTGGACAATGGAGCGCCCGGCGTCCTGTTTGTCTCGCAGATCGCGGCCGGCGACCGCAACGATTTGCAACTCCATCTCTACGGCGAAAAGGGAGGCCTGCACTGGTGGCAGGAAAATCCCAATCACCTCGACCTGCACTGGCTGGGCCAGCCGAGCCAAACCCTGCATGCCGCAGCAGACTATTTAACGCCCGCGACCAAGGCTACCTTCCGCTTGCCGGGGGGGCATCCTGAAGGATTGATTGAAGCCTTCGCAAACATCTACCGTGACTTCGCCTCCGCTGTCCGCGCTCGCCTGGCCGATAAGTCGGCTCCTTTGAGTGAGCTCGTGCCCGGCATCGAGGAAGGGGTACGCAGCATGGCCTTCGTGGAACGTGCCGTCAACAGCAGCCGCGCGCGCGAGGGCTGGGTGAAGTTAGCCTGATGCAACACAAATCGATGGGGAGCTCCTATGAAAACCGTTAAGGGACCGGCCATTTTTCTCGCCCAATTCGCCGGCGATCAGAAACCGTTCAACACGTTGCAGGACATTGCCGCCTGGGCTGCCGGGCTTGGCTTCAAAGGCATCCAGATCCCGAGCTGGGATAAGCGGCTGTTCGATCTTAAGCAAGCGTCTGAAAGCCAGGCCTATTGCGACGAACTGCTGGGCATGCTGCACGGGCTGGGGCTGGAGCTCACAGAGATCTCCACCCATCTGCAAGGCCAGTTGGTCGCGGTCCATCCGGCTTATGACCTGCAATTCGATGGTTTCGCGCCACCCGAGCTGGCCGGCAAGCCCAAGGCACGGCAGGAATGGGCGGTGCAGCAATTGCTCATGGCCGCAAAAGCCAGCCGCAATCTGAAGCTGGCCGCGCATGCTACCTTTTCCGGCGCCCTGGCATGGCCATACCTGTATCCCTGGCCGCAGCGTCCTGCAGGCCTGGTCGAGGAGGCGTTCTCAGAACTAGGGCGCCGGTGGCGGCCCATACTGGATGCGTTCGATCAGCAGGGCATTGATCTATGCTTCGAGATTCACCCTGGCGAAGATCTGCACGATGGCGTCACGTTTGAACGCTTCCTCGCCGCGGTGGGTGGGCACAAACGCGCCAACATCCTCTATGACCCAAGCCACTTTGTCCTGCAGCAGCTCGACTACCTGGCCTTTCTCGACATCTACCACGAGCGCATTCGCGCCTTCCACGTTAAGGACGCAGAGTTCAATCCGAACGGCCGATCGGGTGTGTATGGCGGCTTCCAGGATTGGATCGATCGTCCCGGACGTTTCCGCTCGCTCGGTGATGGGCAGGTCGACTTTGGCGGCATCTTCAGCAAGCTTGCGCAGTACGACTTTCCCGGCTGGGCAGTGATGGAGTGGGAGTGTGCGCTCAAGCATCCTGAAGATGGAGCACGCGAAGGGGCGCCGTTTATTCGCAATCACATCATCCGGGTAACTGAGCACGCGTTCGATGATTTTGCGGGTGGGCAAGCCGACCGCGAAACGAATCGCCGGCTGCTGGGCCTGTAAGCAGAGGTTCCGCCTATGCCGTTTCGGGCGCGCAAAACGCCACAACCGCTCGAAGAGCCCGCACTGTACCAGTACGCCGTTGGCGTGCTGGCGCGGCAAATGCGTACAGTTACTGAGCTCAAACGTCTGATGAGCCGACGCGTTGAACCGGGAGAACTCGGAGAAACCAAGATGGCGGCCGTGGTGGCTCGCCTGGTCGACCAGCGTTATCTCGACGATCATGCCTTTGCCTCCACGTACACCCGTCTCCGTCAGGAGAACCAGAGCTTTGGCAAGCGCCGCGTGCAGCAAGAGCTGACTCGTAAAGGCGTTCACGGGGATTTAGTGGCGAGCACGCTGGAGACGGCGTACGCGCAGGTGAGCGAAGCAGACCTGGTGCGCCGTTATGTGGCGCGGAAACGCATCGCTCAACCGCAGGATGAGAAGCAGACCGCGCGTCTGGTGCGCCGACTGGTGGGCGCGGGCTTTTCCTTCCCCGTGATTTCCTCCCTGCTAAAAACCTGGGACATCGAACTCGAATTGCCAGAAGAGGACGAACCGGCTGAAACGTCCTGAGCATTTTGTCGCCATGGATTGGTCGGGCGATGCGACGGAGGCTGGGCAACGCCGCCGTATCGTGATGGCTTCCTGGCGCAAGGGTGATGTCACGATCGCCACTGGGTTCACGCGTGAAGAGGCCGCCACACGGCTACTTGCTGAGGCCGCAAACAATCCTTCCCTGGTCGTAGGCCTGGACTTCGCATTTTCGTTTCCCGCATGGTGGGTGCGTGCACAAGGCTGTGCCAATGTGTTTGCTTTGTGGGCGTTGGCAGCGAGCGAGGGAGAGCGCTGGTTGAGCGACGGGCGCCCGCCGTTCTGGGGCCGTCCTGGTCAGCCTCGGCCAGCCGATCATCATGCGCCCGACTGGCATGGGTTTCGCCGAACGGATCGCCTGCCTGCCATCGCTGCCAAGTCCCCCTTCCAGATCGGAGGAGCGGGCGCCGTTGGGACAGGCTCGATTCGTGGAATGCCCATGCTGGCGCGTCTACAGCGGGCCGGCTTTCACATCTGGCCTTTTCAACTTCCAGTTCTCCCCTTGGTACTGGAAATCTACCCTCGCTTCTTTACCGGACCCGTGATCAAGACCAACCCGGCGGCACGTGCGCAGTACCTGCGTCGGCCCCGATTTGAGAACCTATCGCGCGAGGTGTTGCAAACCGCAGCCGCCTCTGAAGATGCGTTCGATGCTCTCTGTTCGGTCCTGGGGATGGTCGAACGTGCAGAGCATCTGGAACATCTAACCACCGCGGGCAGCGAAGACGAGCGCCTGGAAGGGGCCATATGGAGGCCCGAGCGATGAAGAAGGCGGCCACCGTGAAATCGAAGACCTGCGTAGTCTGCGGGCGCACCATTGAATGGCGAAAAAAGTGGGAACGCGACTGGGACAACGTTCGCTACTGCAGCGACCAATGCCGAAGCCACAAGCCAGGCGACACGGATCGCGCACTCGAGGCTGCCATCCAGACTTTGCTGGCGCAGCGCGGTGCAGGCAAGACCATCTGTCCCTCCGAAGCCGCGCGACTGGTTGATCCCACTCACTGGGAGCAACTGATGGAGCCTGCGCGCGCCGCAGCTCGCCGCCTGGTCGCGCAAGGCGCGATTGTGATCACGCAACAGGGAACCGTGGTCGATCCATCCCGAGCCAAGGGCCCAATCCGCTTGAGGCGTGTCTGAGACCTTGTGATTGGGTGTAGTTGTACCCCACTCAAGCCAAAAGCGGGTGTAAAGTTCCACCCAGCTTTTGTTGCCGTCGCAGCCTGACCCACATCTCTCCCGGCTTGTTTCTTAGCCAATGACGGGTGCCCCACATCTCGCTGGTTTTTCGCGAGATGTGGGATTCC
>CAZZVD010000032.1:0-7324 GCA_964657465.1 uncultured Acetobacteraceae bacterium
GGGATGACAAAAGGGAAGCGCTTGGGAAGACAAAGGTGCGCTTGGGATGACAAGCGTTGAGAGCGATGACAATGTCAAGTAGGGGTAGGCGTGCCTGCATCCCACATCTCGCAGATCTAAGCGAGATGTGGGTTTACAGACTGGCTAGGAGACCTGGGCTTCGACGGGAATTTCGCGCTTGCTGCTTTGAAACAAATCGCCCATGCGGCGGATCTGCGCACCCACGCCACGCAGCTTCTCTTCGATGCGCTCGTATCCCCGATCGATGTGGTACACGCGATCGAGGATCGACTCGCCATCGCATACCAACGCCGCCAACACCAGCGAAGCCGAAGCGCGCAGATCAGAGCACATTACCACCGCGGAAGACAGTGGCGTCTTGCCCCGCACAATGGCTGTCCGCTGTTCAACCTTGATATTCGCGCCCATGCGGACCAACTCGCCCACGTGCATGAAGCGGTTCTCAAAGATGTTTTCTTTGACCGTCGTCGTCCCGTCAGCCTGGGTGGCGAGAGCCATGTACTGCGCCTGCATGTCGGTAGGGAAGCCGGGATACTCTTCTGTCGAGATGTCCACCGCGTGCAGATTGCCTTCGCTGCGCACGCGGAGCGAGTCTGCGCCCATGGGGGTGATGCGGGCTCCACACGCTTCCAGCTTGGTGATGATTGCGGAGAGATGCGCTGGCTGGCAGTTGGCAACGACCAGGTCTCCGCCGGTGATGGCGCCCGCGACCAGGAACGTTCCTGCCTCAATGCGGTCGGCGTGAATGCGGTGCCTGGCGCCGTGCAGCTTGCTGACACCCTTGACCCGGATGGTCGCCGTGCCCGCCCCTTGAATGTCGGCGCCCATGGCTGTCAGCAACGCAGCCAGGTCCACCACCTCTGGCTCGCGTGCGCAATTCTCCATCAGCGTCTCGCCATCGGCCAAAACCGCGGCCATCAGCAGATCTTCAGTACCCGTGACAGTGATGCGATCGAAGACGATATGCGCGCCACGCAGCCGGTCTGCCCGCGCTTCCAGGTAGCCGTGCTCCTGGGTGATGACCGCACCCATCGCTTCCAGCCCTTTGAGGTGCATGTCGATGGGGCGATCGCCGATAGCGCAGCCACCTGGCTGGGCGACGCGGGCCAAACCGCAGCGTGCGACCAGGGGGCCGAGTACCAGCGAGGATGCGCGCATGGTTCTGACGATTTCGTACTTGGCCGTGGGGTCTGACAACACGCGGCAGCTGATGCTGGTGCGATGCTGTGCCCGGCCGTAGCCCAACTCCACCTCGGCGCCCATCGACGTGAGCAGTTTGCGCTCGGTCTCGATGTCGTGCACCTGGGGAATGTTTTCCAGCACTACTTCGTCTTCGGTGAGAATGGCAGCCGCCATGCAGGGCAACGCGGAGTTTTTCGCTCCGCTTACCCGAATCGTTCCCAGAAGCGGATTACCACCGCGAATCACAAATTTGTCCATGACGGCCCTAGGGGGAGCTCCTTGCTTGTAACCGCAGTGTGTGGCCAGAAAAAGAAGAAAGTCTATAACTCCAGGGTGGTATCCTCGATCGCCAGCCGCACATTGCCGTCTGACTTCGCCAGTCGCCGCACTGCTTCCGGCTTATCCACCCCGGCCTTCAACATCACCAGCGCTACCGGTACGCTCCGGCCCGCGGACTTGATGGTCAGCACGGCCTGATCGCGGTTGATCTTGCAGGCCCGCATCAGGATGCTGATCCCGCGTTCCACCAGCTTGGTGTTCTGCATGTGCACATTCACCATCAGGTTGTCGTACACATAACCCAGGCGGGTCATGGCCCCGGTGGTGATCATGTTCAGTACCATCTTTTGCGCCGTGGCTGCTTTCATGCGGGTGGAGCCGGAAAGCACTTCCGGTCCAACATCGGCAACGATGCAGATATCCGCCACGTTGGAGAGGTGGGTGTTGTGGTTGCAAGTGACTGCGGCTGTCTTGGCGCCGCGAGCCCGGGCATATTCCACGGCCGCGACCACGTAGGGTGTACGGCCACTCGAGGAAAGACCGATGACTACGTCTTTGCGCGTCGGCCGGCGACGCGCGATGTCGCGCTGCCCCAGCTCGGTTGAGTCTTCATTTACTTCCACTGCAGATGCCAGCGCTTTGGGACCGCCGGCCATGATGTACTGCACGCTTTGTGGCGGGGTCGAGAAGGTGGGCGGGCATTCGGAGGAGTCGAGTCCGGCTATTCTTCCGCTGGAACCGGCGCCGACATAGATCAGGCGACCACCATCGCGGAGACTCCGTGCGACCATGTCGATGACCAGTGCGATCTCAGGAAGTGACTTTTTGACTGCGGCGGCTATTTTCGAATCTTCGTGGTTGATGATGCGGGCGATTTCCAGAGCGGACTTGGTGTCGAAGCCCATCGAGGCTTCGTTGGAACTCTCCGTCGTAAGTTCGTGCAGGTCTCGCGGCTGTTCTGAATTACCGTCGCCGATTGTACCCGTCTCCGTATGCAATGCACTTGTTGTGGCCATGATCGTTACTCTGCTCCAACCAACTACATAATTTTATCTCTTAGCGTCAAACTTTGCTTTGAAATAAGGGGTTCGCGTGCCAGCCACGCAAACACTTTCGGGTGATGGCATTCTAATACCCTTTTTGCTCAGCAACGGCTCCCAGGGCCTCCATCACACAATCGTGGAATGCAGGCCTTAACGCACGGATTGCCTGACTCTCTCGACGAGGCCAGGTGCGATTCGTGAGCAGTACGATCGCGATCTTACGCTCGAAATCGATCCACAGCGAGGTACCCGCGTAGCCGAGATGGCCGGCAGAGTGGGCGCTGAAGCGTTTGCCGGAAGACGAGGGTGGGGAAGGCGTGTCCCAGCCCAGAGCGCGCGAGCTGCCGGGGGGCAAACCAGCACGGCGGGTGAACGCCTCGATGGCTGCTGGCGTAAAAAGGCGCGGCTCCCGCTGGTCGAGGACGCACTGTGCAAACCGCAAGGGATCGAGCGCGTTGGAAAAAAGTCCGGCGTGTCCGGCAATGCCTCCCAGGATGAAGCAATTCTCATCCTGGACTTCTCCCTGCACCACGCGATGGCGGAAGTCCACGTCATTTTCCGTTGGCGGAATTGAGGCGCGCCAGGTCTCCGGCGGCCGGAAGCAGGTACTGGTCATTCCTAAGGGCGCGAACACTTCGCGGGTGCAGAAGCTCTCGAGCGTTTCGCCGGCGATGGTTGCCAGGGCCTCGCCCAGCAGGATGAACCCTGGGTCGGAGTATTCCTGGCGGCTGCCCGGCTCTGCTGTGAGCGGTAAATGCAGGCATGCCTGCAGCAGCTCGTCCCGGCCTGCGGCTTGCGCGAACAAACGCGCATAGCCGGGCAGGCCGGAGGCGTGCGCCAGCAACATGCGCAGCGTCACCCGCGAGCGCGTTGTGCCGGAGGAGTCCTCGGCGAAGCGAGGCAGTATCTCTGCCAGCGGCTGTTCGAGATCAAGCTGCCCTCGCTGCCAAAGCAGCATGGCCATCGAGCTGGTCGCGATCACCTTGGTCAGGCTGGCAAGGTCGTACACCGTGGCAGCGGTGACCGGCGTCGCGCCCGGATCGTAGGTAAACTGGCCCACACCGCTAAGCGCTACGACGGCGTTCCCCGCGAGCACGCCAAACGAAGCTCCTGGGAACGCCTGCGCCGCAATCGCCTGTTCCAGCACAGTGAAGGCGGCCGCGAACCGCACCCGCTGTTGTGCGGCGGTCGAAGGGATTTCTAGTTGCGGAGGAGTCATAGTGGGCTTCGTGATCATAACGAAAGCCAATTGTGAGACAGACCCCTTGTCGATCACGCCCCTTGCTCGCCAGGACCCATTCCCCAACGTCTATACTTAGGTACCGGGACTTAGGGATCGGGGTCAATGCTCATGGGTCTGCGTGCATACGGAATGGCTGCGGGGCTCCTCATCGGGATCGCCGCGTCTCAGAGTTTTGCGCAAACGGCTGAGAGCCCCACACCTTCGTCGACGGAAGCCCAAACGTATACCGTGCCCGCGGGCACCAAGATTCTGCTTTCCCTCAAAAGCGCGATTAACACCAAAACGGCTCAACAGGGCGACGGCGTCTACCTCGTCTCTGCCTTTCCCGTGGTGGGCGCGTCCCGGCTTCTGATCCCCGTCGGCGTCTATGTGCAGGGAACCGTCGACCGCGTCGTTCGTCCCGGCCGTGTGAAAGGGAAGGCGCAACTGGATCTGCACTTCACCACCATGATCTTTCCCGGCGGTCAGGTGGTCGAGGTTCCCGGAGTGCTCAACAGCCTGCCCGGTTCTGATGGCCCCAAAGTGAAAGGCAACGAAGGCACCGTCGAGCAAGCCGGCAACAAAGGCCGCGACGTCGGCAATGTGCTCAAGGGAGCAGCCATCGGAGCAGAAGGCGGCGTCCTGGGCGGAGCTGCTTCGGGCGATGTGGTGAAGGGAATCGGCTACGGCTCGCTGGCCGGCGCCGCCGCCGGCACCATCTACACCCTTTTCACCCGCGGCAACGACATCGTCATCCCGGCCGGTACCAGCGTCGAGATGGTTTTGCAGCGGCCGTTGGTCCTGCAGGCTTCCCAGCAGCTTGCTTCCGCCACTGATCCTGGTGGTCAGACTATGACGCCGGCGGCGCAGCCGCAGCCGATGCAAAAGCACAAACAAAAAATCCTTTGCCCATTCGGCAGCCCAAGCTGTAATTAAGCCCTATGACCACTCCAGAAGAGTCCGTGACCCCTGGCGCCGTTTCCGCTGCGGAGGAGCACGCGCCGGCACTGGTCCCGCCGCCCGGCCGAAGCTTCTGGCTCTGGGGCCGCGACATGCTCTTCTCGCTCGCCGTCTCTTTCTTCATCATCACCTTCCTCTACCAACCGGTGAGAGTCGAAGGCACCAGCATGATGCCGCGGCTGGAAGATCAGGACCGCCTGTTCATCAACAAGTTTGTCTATCACTTCGAAGAGATTCATCGTGGCGACGTGGTGGTGTTTCACTATCCGCGCGATCCGCAGAAGAGTTACATCAAGCGCGTGATCGCTGTGCCCGGCGACCGCCTGGTCATCGATGATGGCCGCACTTACATCAACGGCCGACTCGTGCCAGAGCCCTATGTCCCGCGCAAGTTTCACGACAGCCGCTCGCAGGATGAACTCGTAATTCAACCGGGCGAATTTTTCGTTATGGGCGATCATCGCTCCATCTCCAGCGACAGCCGCGACTTCGGCGCGGTGCCGCGAGAGCTCATCTACGGCAAGGCTTCCTTCGTCTACTGGCCGACCGAAGATATGGGTGTGATTCACTAAGCCCTGAGAAAAAACTTCTCTGCTTCACGCCCAACGTCGCTCCGGCACCCCCGCGATTCACAATCCCGTGACTTCGGCCAGCCTGTTTTACCTGCTAAACTTGTATGAATCCACGCGACGGAGAAGCCATGCAGGCATTCCTCGCGCTCGAAGACGGGCGCATTTTCCGCGGTGAGAGCTATGGCGCCAAACGCGAATGTTTTGGCGAAGTGGTTTTCAATACCGCCCTCACTGGTTACCAGGAAATCTTCACCGATCCGTCCTATGCTGGGCAAATCGTAGTACTGACCAACCCCCAGATCGGCAATTACGGCACCAACGCAGCCGATAACGAGGCCATCCGACCCTTCATCGAGGGGCTCGTGACCCGTGAATTTTCTCCCATCAGTTCCAATTGGCGTTCACAGCAGGTCGCCGAGGAATACCTCGAGCGTTACAACGTGCCTGTCATCGCAGAAGTCGATACGCGCGCGGTGGTGCGGCATCTGCGTACCCACGGAGCATTGCGCGGTGTGATCTCGTCGATCGAATCCGACCCGGAAAAGCTGGTCAGCAAGGCCCGCAGCATTCGCAAGATGGACGGCACCGATCTAGCCAGGGTGGTCAGCACCAAAAGCTCCTATGAATGGGATTGCCACGACAAGCGGAATTTCAATGGCGATCCCCTGCAGCAAGGGGACGGCAGCCAGCAGTTGCCGCCGCCCGATCTGCACGTGGTGGCCTACGATTTTGGCATCAAGCACAACATCCTGCGCATGCTTTCACGCGAAGCCTGCCGCGTCACCGTGGTGCCGGCGGAAACTTCGGCGGAAGACGTTCTTGCCTTGAACCCGGACGGCATTTTTCTGTCGAACGGTCCCGGAGATCCGGAGCCGGTCACGTATGCGCACGAGAACATCCGCAAGCTTGCCGGGCGCAGGCCGATGTTTGGCATCTGCCTCGGCCACCAGTTGATGGGCCTGGCCCTGGGCGGCAAAACCTACAAGCTCAAGTTCGGCCATCACGGCGGCAATCATCCGGTGCAGCAAACCAAAACCGGCAAGGTGGAAATTACGGCGCACAACCACAACTACGCCGTCGATCCTGACTCCATGAACCAGAGCGAAGTCGAGCTGACGCACATCGACTTGAATGACAACACGCTCGAAGGCCTGCGCCATCGCACCATGCCGCTCTTCAGCGTGCAGTATCACCCGGAAGCAAGTCCCGGACCTCACGATTCCAATTACCTCTTTCGCGACTTCAGAAAGATGATGGAAGAGTGGAAGCGGTAACCAAGCCCTACGCGAACGGCCAAGTACAGCGAACGGCCAAGTACAGCGAACGGAAAGATAAATGCCACGCAGGAACGACATCACAAAGATTCTGGTGATCGGCTCAGGGCCGATCGTCATTGGTCAATCGGCTGAGTTTGATTACTCCGGCACCCAGGCCTGCAAGGCGCTGAAGGCGGAGGGCTATGAAGTGGTGCTGGTGAACTCCAACCCGGCCACCATCATGACCGACCCGGAACTCGCGGATCGCACCTACATCGAGCCGTTGACCCGGGAGTACGTGGAAGAAATCATCCGCCGCGAATGTGATCGCATGGCCGGCAGCAACGGTCAGCGCATCGGCAAGATTGCTTTGCTGCCCACGGTCGGCGGTCAAACCGCTCTCAACCTCGCGGTCGATCTTGCGGACTCCGGCATTCTCGAAAAGTACGACGTGGAGATGATCGGGGCCCGGCTCGAAGCCATCAAGAAGGCTGAGGACCGGCTGTTGTTCAAGGATGCGATGGCACGCATCGGTCTCGACGTGCCTCGGTCGGCGTTGGTCAATAACATCCGTGACGGTTCCGATTTCGCTTCCAAGATCGGCTTCCCCGTCATCGTTCGCCCATCCTTTACGCTGGGTGGCTCGGGCGGCGGTCTTGCCTTCAACCGTGAAGAATTGATGGATATTCTCGGCCGCGGTCTCGATCTCTCCCCGGTGCACGAGTGTCTGATTGAAGAATCCGTGCTGGGCTGGAAAGAGTATGAGCTGGAGCTCATGCGCGATCTCGC
>CAZZVD010000032.1:7424-29844 GCA_964657465.1 uncultured Acetobacteraceae bacterium
AAGAATCCGTGCTGGGCTGGAAAGAGTATGAGCTGGAGCTCATGCGCGATCTCGCCGACAACGTGATCATCATTTGCTCCATTGAAAACATGGATCCCATGGGCGTGCACACGGGTGACTCCATCACCGTAGCTCCGGCCCAGACGCTTACCGACCGCGAATATCAATCGATGCGCGACGCAGCAATTGCCGTCATGCGTGAGATTGGCGTCGAGACGGGCGGCTCGAACGTGCAGTTTGCGGTGAATCCTGCCAACGGCCGCATGACGGTGATCGAAATGAATCCCCGCGTGTCGCGGTCGTCTGCGCTGGCCTCCAAGGCGACCGGCTACCCCATCGCCAAGATCGCTGCCAAGCTGGCGGTCGGGTACACCCTGGATGAGATTCCCAACGACATCACGCGCAAGACGCCAGCGTGCTTCGAGCCGTCGATCGACTACGTGGTGGTGAAGATCCCGAAGTGGCAGTTCGAAAAGTTTCCTGGCGCGGACGAAAATCTTGGGCCCCAGATGAAGTCGGTTGGGGAAGTGATGGCCCTGGGCCGCACGTTCAAAGAAGCGCTGATGAAGGCTCTGCGCTCGCTCGATACCGGCAAGCGCATCAGCTCAGAAGTGATTGAGCCGCGCAGACTCACGCAGCGCATGGTGACGCCGCAACCCGAGCGGCTCAACTACATTCGCTACGCGCTGCGGACGGGTATGTCGGTACGCGAAGTGGCGCGCATGACCTCGATGGATCCCTGGTTTCTGTACCAGATCAAGGAAGTGACCGAGACTATTCAGAAGCTGGCTGATTTCTCGCTCACCAGCATGCCGGAAGACCTGCTGCGCAAGGCGAAGCGCATGGGCATTTCCGATGGGCGCATCGCGGAAGTGTGGGGTAAAGATGGCTTCGAGGGCGCCAACGCTGTCGGCGAACTGCGACGCCGGCTGGGCGTGACGCCTGTGTTCAAGAAGGTCGATACCTGCGCCGCGGAGTTCGAGAGCGACACGCCGTATCTTTATTCCACCTACGAAGAAGAAGACGAAGCGCCGCCGACGACGCGGCGCAAGGTCATCATCCTGGGTAGCGGCCCCAATCGGATCGGCCAGGGCATCGAGTTCGATTACTGCTGCTGCCATGCGGCGTTTGCGCTACGCGAGGACGATTACGAAACCATTATGGTCAACTGCAACCCGGAGACGGTGTCGACCGACTACGACACCAGCGACCGGTTGTACTTCGAACCGCTGACCTTCGAAGACGTGTTGGCGGTGTATGAGCACGAGGCCTCCGCAGGCGCAGATATTGGCATGATCGTGCAGTTCGGCGGGCAAACGCCGCTCAACCTTGCGCTCCCATTGAAGGCCGCAGGTATCAAAATTATCGGTACGTCGCCAGAGTCGATCGACCTGGCGGAAGATCGCAAGCGATTCGGTCAACTGCTCGAGGAGCTGGACATTCCTCAACCCCCGGGAGCGATGGTCACCACCATTGAAGCTGCGCTCGAAGGCGCAGAGCGGGTTGGCTATCCCGTGCTGGTGCGTCCTTCGTATGTATTAGGGGGCCGCGCGATGGTCATTGCGTACGACGCCGACGCTGTTCGCCACTACATGAAAGAAGCGGTGGAGTACTCGCAGGAGCGTCCTGTGCTGGTCGATCACTTTCTCGAGGATGCAGTTGAGGTCGATGTCGACGCTCTCTGCGATGGTCGGGATGTGATCATCGCCGGCATCATGCAGCACATCGAAGAAGCCGGCATCCACTCCGGCGATTCGTCCTGTGTGTTGCCCGCTGTCGACCTGGCTGCTTCGACCCTCGAGACGATCCGCATTTACACCCGCAAGCTCGCCCTGGCCTTGAAAGTGATCGGGTTGGTGAACCTGCAGTTTGCCATCCAGCGTCGCGCCGGTGAGCAGGACAAGGTGTTCGTCATTGAGGTGAATCCGCGCGCCTCGCGTACGGTTCCCTATGTTTCAAAGGCGACCGGCGTGCCGTTGGCCAAGATGGCTGCTCGCCTGATGACTGGCCGCACCCTGCGTGAGCTGATGCCGGAGCAGGTCGCCGAGCGTGCCGATCTTGCGACGGGCAACCACTTCTTTGTGAAGTCGCCCGTGTTCCCCTGGAACAAGTTTCCCGGTGTCGATACCGTGCTTGGGCCGGAGATGAAATCAACCGGCGAAGTGATGGGCGTTGCCGATAACTTCGGTGAGGCCTTCGCTAAGGCGCAGCTTTCCGCGGGTCAGCTGTTGCCGGTGAAGGGCACTGTGTTTTTCAGCGTGAACGATCGCGATAAAGCCATGGTGGTGGACCTGGCGAGGCAGTATGTCGAGCTTGGCTTTCGTCTGGTAGCGACCCAGGGCACAGCCGATGTGCTGGAACGCGCCGGCATGGTGGTGGAGCGGGTCTACAAGGTGAAGGAAGGCCGGCCCAACGTGGTCGACTTCATCAAGGGCGAGCGCATTCACCTGATCATCAACACTCCGCATGGTCAGGACACGTTCTTCGATGAGAAAGCGATTCGCCGGGCAGCTGTGACGCAGCGTATTCCGACCATCACCACGATCGCCGCGGCAAGGGCCGCCGCCGAAGGTATTGCGGCCACCCAGCGACGCCGGATCACGGTGAACGCATTGCAGGAGCTGCGCCGCGAACCGGTGGCTGTTTCGAATGCGAGCACCATTACCGCGCGCTAGCGTGAGTGGTTGTCGCGTTGGTGATTGTGGAGCGCTACTACAGATTCAGGGTTGCGGATCGGGTCCGGTGAATTCCCACATCTCCCGACTGGAAAACGTCGGTAGATATGGGGCACCCCACGTGGCTACAGGCATAGATCCTGTGTGTTGCATTCCTTTAAAAAGCTACGCTCCGCAACCGCCTCGGGTGCCCTCTATCTACCGACGTTTTCCAGTCGGGAGACGTGGGAATTCACTGGAAGTAACCGGAAGCTCTTCTTAGTTACGAATGTCGTCTATGAGCTCTTCCACCAGGCGCTGCTCTTCGCCATTAAGTGGCAGCAGGGGCATGCGCGGTCTTCCGCCGAAGTAGCCGTTCAGGTCGAGCGCGTACTTTATCCCCGGAACGCCCATCTTCCCCACCACCTCGATCCCAGCCTTGGCGATCCGCTCCTGCTTTTCGGTTGCCAGCGCAGCGTCTTTATCCGCCCAGGCCATGTAGACTTCACCGGCTGCCTGCGGTGCAAAGGCCGCCAACCCCAGCACGCCACCAGTTGCGCCCGCTTCGAGCGAAGCATAGAACGTCTGCGCTGAACCAGACAGCACCTGGAAACCTACCTCGCGTGTGCGCGTCTTCAGCGCGGGCCGTGGAGGCGCGGCGGCCACCGCCGTTACCCCGGAAAGCAATTCGCCCGCCGATACAAATGTGGCCCCGCCGGAAGCATCCGCCTTGCCATGTGCTGACACCATCCGCGATGTGACCGCAGCAAAAATCGTAGTCACCGGAACGGTGCGCTTCCGCGCCTCCCGAGTGGCCTGCACCAAGGCTGCAATCCGATCCACATTACCGCTCGAATCCTTCATACCAATAATGTTGGGATGAAAAGCCAGCTCCGCCACTACCTCGACCGGCAGCTCATACGCCGTGTTTCCCGGCACGCTGTACAGCAGCACGGGCAACGGAGAGCGGTCCGCTACTGCCTGGTAGTACGTCAGCATCTCGCGGTTGCGCAACTGCTTGCGGTAGTAGTGCGGCGTCCGCACCAGCAGCGCGTCATACTCCAGCTGCGCGGCGAACTCGGCCAGTCGCAGTGTCTCGATCACGCTCTCGCGTCCCACGCCCGCCAGTAGAACCTTCTCCGGTGCGGCCGCTGCCTGCGCCACCCGCAGCACCTCACGCGACTCCTCGTCGCTGAGCATCACGGCTTCGCCCGTCGAACCCAGCAACACCATCCCGCTCATCGCGGTGCGTGAGTAGCGATCGACATTCCCCTCTAACTTGCGCCAGTACGGCCGTCCGTCAGGGTAAAAGCAGGTGGTTACGGCAGCGAAAACACCTTCAAGCAGCATGGCTACTATTGTAATTGGCGCCATCGGGCCCCCCTCACCGTTGACCAGACGCTTACCCCCTTCCAGTGGCGAATTAGAGCCATTGGCAGGGTCCGACCAGAACCCGGCAAAAACACTGACCTATAATGGTTTGAGCGGAGATCAGGGCCTCCTTGATCCAGACGCACTGTGCAGTCTGTGCCGGCGATGGTGCCGCTCAATTCATCGTGGAAGGAATACCGGCCAAATGGCGACAGGTGACGTTGCCGTGGGCGAACCCGGAACGGGTAGCTCAACGGTTCTTCAGACGCCAGCATCGAAACGGATCATCAATGACTTCAGCATCCAGGTAGCGACCGTCAATGGGTCCGGGTCGCAGTCAGCGAATCTGGTGCTGCTTAAAAGCATTTTCGGGATGGGCATCCCGGTGAGCGGGAAAAACCTTTTCCCCTCGAACATCGCAGGCCTGCCCACCTGGTACACCATCCGCGCCAGCAAAGACGGTTATGTAGCGCGTAAGCGCGGTATCGAGCTGCTGGTCGCGATGAACGCCGAGACGGCAAAAGAAGACATTCTCTCCCTGCGGGAAGGCGCCGCCGCCATCTACGATGTGGGCCTCGACCTGAAGCAATATCGTGACGATGTGGTCTGTTACCCCGTGCCGTTCGATAAGCTGACCGCCGCTGTATGCCCGGAAGCCAAGCTGCGCAAGCTGGTACGGAACATGATCTACGTGGGCGTGGTTGCGCAACTGCTCTCGATGGACATGACCGCGGTCGAGCAGGCGGTGCGCCGCCAGTTTGCCCGCAAGCAAAAGGCTGCCGACCTGAACTGGGCCGCCATCAAGGCAGGGTTCGAGTTTGCCGCCGCCTCGCTCACTAAGCAGGATTCGCTTCAGCTGCAATCGATGAACGGCACCGAAGGCAAGATCATTATTGATGGCAATGCCGCGGCCGCACTGGGCGCGATGTTCGCCGGCGTCACCGTGGTCACCTGGTACCCCATCACTCCTTCGTCATCGGTGGTGGAAAGTCTGATCGATTTCATGAAGAAGCATCGCATTGAAGAAAGCGGCAAAGCGACCTTCGCGATCGTGCAGGCAGAGGACGAATTAGCCGCAGTCGGCATGGTGTTGGGGGCCGGCTGGGCTGGCGCACGCTCGATGACCTCGACCTCCGGACCGGGTATTTCGCTCATGGCGGAGTTCGCCGGCCTGGGCTACTTCGCAGAGCTGCCTGGCGTCATCTTCGATATCCAGCGTGTGGGACCGTCGACCGGTATGCCCACCCGCACCATGCAGGGAGATCTGCTTAGCATCGCGTACCTCTCGCATGGCGACACCAAGCACGTGATGTTGCTGCCTGCCTCGGTCAACGAGTGCTATGAGTTTTCGATCGAGGCTTTCGACCTGACGGAACAGTTGCAGACCCCGGTGTTCATCCTTTCGGATCTCGATCTGGGCATGAACAACTGGATGTCTGATCCGTTTACCTATCCGGAAAAGCCGATTGCGCGCGGTAAGGTTTTGTCTAAGGAAGATCTGGAACGGCTGGGCGGCTTCGAGCGCTACAAGGACGTGGATGGGGACGCCATCCCTTACCGCACGCTGCCTGGCACCGACCACCCGAAGGCGGCCTACTTTACGCGCGGCAGCGGCCATAACGAAAAGGCGCTCTATACCGAGCGGCCGGACGACTACCAGAACCTGATGGAGCGGCTCGACCGCAAGTTCAACACGGCGCGCACCCTGGTGCCGGCACCGGAAGTGGTACAAACCGGCAAAGCCAGGATCGGCCTCGTCGCGTTCGGCAGCTCTGACTTCGCGGTTCGCGAAAGCCGTGATCAGCTGAAGAAGGAGTATGGGGTTGAAACCGACTACCTGCGCATCCGCGCCTTTCCCTTCAACACCACCGTGCATGAGTTCATCGCCTCGCATCAGGTGATCTACGTGATCGAGCAGAACCGGGACGGCCAGATGCTCAGCCTGCTCAAGCTCGATTTGCCGGCGGCTGAAACTGTAAAACTGAGAAGTATTCGCCACTTCGACGGCTTGCCACTGGATGCAAGAACCGTCACCGAAAAGCTGGCGCTTCAGGAGGAACTGTAATGGCCACCACACTTACGCCGCCGGTAGCCCCCGGCCCCAAGAAGAACCGTCTCGGCCTGCAGGTATTGGATTACCGGGGTGGCAAGACCACCCTCTGCGCCGGTTGCGGTCACAACGCCATTTCTGAGCGCATCGTGGACGCCATGTATGAGATGGGCGTTCAGCCCGAGCGCGTGATGAAGCTATCGGGTATTGGCTGCTCCTCAAAGACCCCTGCCTACTTCATGAGCCGGGCGCACAGCTTCAATAGTGTGCATGGGCGCATGCCGTCGGTAGCCACCGGCGCGCTCATGGCCAACCACACCATGCGTGCGCTGGGTGTGAGCGGCGACGGCGACACGGCTTCCATCGGCTTTGGCCAGTTTGCTCACCTGATGCGGCGCAACCTGCCCCTCATCTACATCATTGAAGACAATGGTGTATATGGTTTGACCAAGGGCCAGTTTTCGGCCACTGCCGACCTGGGATCGACGCTGAAGACCGGCGTCATCAATGATCTGCCGCCCATCGACACCTGCGTCATGGCAGTGGAACTGGGCGCTACCTTCGTCGGCCGGTCGTTTTCCGGAGACAAAAAGCAGCTGCTGGCCATGCTCAAGGCGGCCATCGCCCATCGCGGCACGGTAATGCTCGACGTGATTTCCCCCTGCGTGACGTTTAACGATCATGAAGGGTCCACCAAGAGCTACAAGTACATCCAGGAGCACGAAGAAGCCGTCAACGAGGTTGGATTTGTGCCTCACTTCGAAGACATTGCGGTCGATTACGACGAAGGCTCCACTTACGACGTGCAGATGCACGACGGGTCGCACATGCGGCTGCGCAAGCTTCACCCGGACTACGATCCCACCAGCCGCATCGGTGCGGTCACGTCGCTGATGCAGGCGCATGAAAAAGGCGAAGTGCTGACCGGGGTGTTCTACGTGGATACCAAGAAGCCCAGCTTCACCGACATGCTCAACATGGTCGATGAGCCATTGGCGACGCTGCCCGAGTCGCGGGTGCGTCCGTCGCGCGAAGTTTTAGAGCAAATCATGCAGAAACATCGGTAAACGCCGGGCCTGACCGCCCGGCTTACCAGGTAAATTGTTACGCATGGTTACCAGTGAACGTGCAATTTTGGAACCGAGGGTACTTTAAATAGCCCTCGCTCGATGTTGTACCACTCCCTAAAGGTTGTATCATCAGCTCGTTTCTCCTAGAAAGAGCACGGGGACGGTATGCGTAAAAATTTCGTACGAGGGTTCTACTTAGCAGCCGTCGCTTTAAGTACGCTGGCTCTGGCCAGTGATCATCTGCAGTTGCCCAAAGTGGCTCCCGAACTCTCCCGGATGGACGTCTGGGTGGGCAAATGGGAGTCCCAGACCCAGGTCATGACGACCCCCTATAGCGAGGCTTCGTCTTCGACTTCGGAGATGACGTGCGCCTGGTCGCCCAACCATGGCTTCATTCTTTGCGACCACCTGATGCATGGCGCCGGCGGCGTCAGCAATAGCTTGTCCGTGTACACCTACGATGAAGCTGGCAAGACCTATAAGTTTTTTGGGGTGGATAAGGACACGTCGCCCAGGGAAGTTCCGATGCAGGTCAAAGGGAACGTCTGGAGCTTCGGTACGGAGGTCCAGAACCAGGACAAGACGATCATGTTCCTGACAAACGACGAGTTCGTATCGGACAAGCTGATGAACTTCCGAACTGAGTTTAGTGAAGACAATGGCAGAAACTGGAAAGAGTTAAACCAGGGCCAGCTGACCAAGATTGGTCAGAGCTAAGCTGGGGGGTTGACCCGCTACTTGTGTTCGCCGCTGTGTTCGGGGGATAAGCCCGGCTCAGGAAAGTCAGTATCCGAGTCTTTGATCATCTCGTCCTCGACGCGGTGGCCCTGCTGTCCAGAGAGATTCGGTTTGCCATCTTTGGAGGGGTAACTCACTTCTTCTTCGACTGCGCCTTTGTGCGCATCGCTATCCGGCTGTGGCTGATTTGTCATTGTCTTTAATGGATGTGCCTTTGGGCCGGGGTGTTGTACCCCAGCGCCCACGGTTTAGTTTGAGCGCGAGACTCTTCTGATCGGGTGCAGTGAATCCCACATCTCGCGAAAAACGAGCGAGATGTGGGGCACCCCAGTTGGTTGAGCAGTCCGGCATTCCGGTTGCGCCCGTCACCGGATCGGGGCGCCCCAATATCTCGCTCGTTTTTCGCGAGATGTCGGATCCGCAGCATCCGACTGGAAGTCTCTCCGGCGCAAACCACCCAATTTGTCGGTGTTGGCAGTGGGCGGCTTTCGCCGCCCACCCGTATCCACTACAAAGCGGCCGTCACCGCTTTTACTTCTGTGTAGTTGTGGAGCACTTCCTCGCCCATCTCGCGTCCCCACCCTGATTGCTTATACCCGCCGAACGGCAGAGAAGCGTCAAATACGTTGTGGCAGTTGATCCACACGGTGCCCGAACGGATGCGCCGCGCCATCTTGTGCGCTGTGCTCAGGTCGCGCGTCCAGATGGAGGAAGCCAGGCCAAACACGGTGTTGTTCGCTTCTCGCGCGACCCGGTCGAGGTCAGCATCGGAGAAGGATTCTGCGCACACCACCGGTCCGAAGATTTCTTCGCGTACTACCTTCATGTCGGGCTTGGTATGGGTGAGCACCGTGGGTTGCACGAAGTAGCCGCGGTCTCCATGGCGCTTGCCACCTGCCGCTACCTGCGCCCCGGCCTGCAAGCCAGAGTCGATGTACCCGGTCACCTTGGCGAATTGCTCCTCGCTGACCAGGGGACCCATCTGCGTGTTGGGATCGATGCCCGAGCCCATCCTGATGCCTCCGGCAATGTCGCTGACGCCCTGCAGCACCTTGTCATAGACGCTCTCGTGCACGAGAAGCCGTGAACCGGCACAGCAGCATTGACCCTGGTTGAAGAAGATGGCGCTGGCGGTGCCGGGGATCGCCCGCTCCAGATCGGCATCGGGGAAGATGATCGCCGGGCTCTTGCCGCCCAGCTCCAGGCTGACCTTTTTCAGGTTGCCGGCGGAGGCCTGCACGATCAGTTTGCCGACTTCCGTCGAGCCGGTGAAGGCGATTTTGTCGACCAGGGGATGTGCGGCTAGTGGCGCGCCTGCGCCTTCGCCGAAGCCGGTCAGAATGTTGACCACGCCTGCAGGAAAGCCTGCCTGATCGAACAGTTGCGCCAGGCGCAGGGCGGTCATGGGTGTTTGCTCCGCCACCTTCAGCACCACGCAACAGCCGGCTGCCAACGCAGGCGCTAGTTTCCATGCGGCCATGAGGAGCGGGAAATTCCAGGGGATGATCTGGCCAACCACGCCGATCGGTTCGCGCATGGTGTAGGAGTGGAACGCGCCCGGTGTGCCGAAGCTGAGGCTCGAGCCGGAGATTTTGGTGGCCCAGCCGGCCATGTAGCGGAACATGTCGACTGCCAGCGGCAAATCGGCAACCTTGGCGACGGAGAAGGGCTTGCCGTTGTCGAGCGACTCCAGCTCAGCGAACTCTTCGAGGTTCGCCTCGAGAAGGTCGGCCAGTTTCCAGATCAGTTGGCCGCGTTGGGAGGTGGACATCCTGCTCCACGGGCCGTCGTCGAAGGCGTGCCGTGCGGCGATTACGGCGCGATCCACATCTTCTGCTTCTGCTTCGGGCACGCGGGCCATTTCTTCGCCAGTGGCGGGATTGTAAACGGGGAAGGTCTTACCGGATGCGGCGGAAACAAAGCGCCCATCGATCAGCATGCGGTGTTGCCGCGACATGAACTCAGCGGCTTTCGAACTCATTCGGGTCTCTACAGGAATAGTTGCCATGAATCCTCCGGCGCACTCGACTTCCAACGCCGATGGAACGATAGCACCGCAGCGGAAGGGCAGTCTAGTCGGACGGGCCGGCGATGAATTCTCCGGGGCAGCGCAGCTAAATCGGGTGTCCCTTATGTCACGACTCAAGTAGACCCGTCTGTCCATCTGGATTGAATGTTCGGCAGCACTGCAGGTCCCTGCGCGTTCAATGCTTTTCATTACCGGCCCGCCGGAGTACTTCGATTTGCTGAGTAAGGGATGTGAATTCCCACATCTCCCGGCTGGAAAACGCCGTGAGATATGGGGCACCCGAATTGGTTGCGGGGTTGGGGCGTGGGATGGTCGCGAGTTCCTGCGGCGCCTTCTTTTACCGGCCCGCCGGAGTACTTCGCGTTGCTGAGTGAGGGGTGCGAATTTCCACATCTCCCGACTGGAAACGTTGTGAGGGTTGGGGTGGGGATGCTCACGAGTTCTAGCGCCGCCTTTCATTATCGGCCCGCCGCAGTAACTTCGTGTTGCTGAGTGAGGGATGCTAATTCCCACATCTCCCGGCTGGAAAACGCCGTGAGATATGGGGCACCCGAATTGGTTGCGGGGTTGGGGTTGGGGATGCTCGCGTGGCGAGATATGTCACCCGATTTGGATTGGGGTGGGGTTTCAAAAACAGCCAGATCTCAAGAGGGGACTACGAATGGGAGCGAGGTAACTACTGGTTAGTGGCAGGGTAAGCGCTTGGCTTGGAGGCGGAAATACGCACGCCCATCCCGTTCAATTTGCTGCGGCCTTCCAGGGCTTCAGGGGTGTTTGGGTAGCGGGTTATCAATGCGCGCAGCTCGCGCACACCTGCATCTTTTTGCCCCATGGCAATCAGTGACTGACCTTTGCGTAACTCGGCGGCCGGCGCCTTGGCGTTCCCGGAATATTGTTCCAGCACCGCATCGTAGCTTTTTACCGCGGCAGGGAACTGGCCCTGCCGATAGGCAATCTCGCCCATGTAGTACTGCGCGTTGCCGGCAAGCGGATCTTGTGGGTAGTAGTGGATGACATCGGCAAACTCCGAAGCCGCTACTGTGTACTTGGCTGAGTTATAGTCGCGCAGCGCACCCTGATATAGCTGATCGACAGGAGGCGCCTGGGGTGCGGCAGAGGCCGGGGGCATGCCATTCGCTGCGCCCTGCGGCGGGGGTGGGCCACCGGCCGAAGGCTGTCCCGGCGTTCCGTTCACGTTCTGCATTTGCCCCTGGATGGCCTGCATCTGCGTGGTGAGGTTGCCGATACGCGTCTTGAGTTCGTCGACCGAATCATTCAGCGACTGAATTTGGGTGGAGAGCTGCGTGTTGCTGGCGCCACGCTGCTCACCTTCTATCTTGAGGGTGGTTTGCAGCGCGTTGACCGAGGTCATCATGCGATTGACGTTATCGGTGTTCTGCTGCACCAGGTTCACGATCACGCCCATGCGCTCGTCATTCGAGGTTTGCAGGTGCTGCACCATGTCCTGCAACTGCTGTACCTGCGTTTGCAGTTGGATCATTTCTTTCGAGACCGCGAACGCGTGCGGCGCAACACCGGGCAGAGCAAACAACACAGCAGCAGTGAGATGGAGTAAATGTCTACGCATAGAAGTCCCCTGAGACTACAAGTTTAATCCAGCGGTCAAAAGAAGGCACAACGGAGAAGGCCACAACGCAACCGCTGGGCGGAAAGCGCTGTGGCCTTCGGGTTGACCGACTCACTACTGGTCGAGCGAGAAGCCGGCGCGACGGTTTTGCTGATAGCAGGACTCGTCTGCCTGGCTGCAAAACTGCTTTTCTTTTCCGTAACTCACGGTGCGCACGCGATTAGGACTTACGCCGCCATTCACCAGGGCCTGCTTCGCGGCGTTGGCGCGGTTCTCGCCGAGTGCCAGGTTATACTCCGCCGATCCGCGATCATCGCAGTAGCCGCCTACGACTACCTTGACGTCGGGGTGCGCGGCCAGGAAACTCGCGTCCTGCGCAAGGACGGTTTGCGCGTCGGGGCGAATTTCGTAGCTGTCATAGTCAAAAAAGGCAGGCTTCACATTTTGCTCGAACATTTGCTCGTTCATGGTTTCGCCGGTGCTTGCCGCAACGGGCGCCGCCATCACGGTAAGGCTGGCCGTCGCATCTGTTGAGCCGCCGGGCCCACGAGCGACTATGTGATAGTTGGTCGACTGCGTCGGCGTAACATTTTGCGTGCCGTAGGCATTGACGGTACCAATGCCGTCGATCGAGATTTCTGTCGCGTCCGTCGTCCGCCAGGCGAGTACCGCGCCACCGCCCACATTAATGCTGCTGGGCGTAACCGTGATAGTGGCCGTCGGCGCGGGTGAAGTGGCCGCGGGCGGCGGAGGAGGCGGAGGCGGTACAGCCTTTTTATGGCAACCAGCAGCCAGGCTGAGGGTCGTAAGGGCGATCAGGGAAACGATCTGTCTGTGCTGCAAAGTCTTCATGGTCTTCTCTCTCAGGGTTTTCTTTATTCTTATTCGTAATCCAAGGCTAAATACAGGGAAACATGCATATTTGGCTGCTTTGAACCATCGGCAACACGTATGTACCATTACCGGCGTACTGTTACTTCCAACTCCAGTTAGGCATCGAGTTGCCGCTGCTTTGCGTCAGGCGGTGCTGCTCGGTGCCATCGGAAAGCATGGTCCAGATCTCCGACCGCCCGCCATTCTCGCGTTGAAACACGATGTGCCGGCCATCGGGAGACCAGGACGGGAAATCCTGCCGGCCTTCGTCATGGGTTAACTGCGTCCAGCGCTTGCTGGCGATATCCATGATGTAAATGTCCTGGCCACCCGGGGCGCCCGGGCCGTACTTGCGGTTCCAGGCAAAGGCGATAAATTGCCCGTTGGGTGACCAAGAAGGCGAAGTGGCATAGCCGCCGTCTGTCAAGCGGCTGACGTTGGTTCCGTCCGAATCCATGGTGTAGATCTGTGGCAGACCGGTACGCCCGCTGCACCAGGCAATTTGTGAATTGGTCTTTGGATTCCAGGTGGGTGAGACGTCGGGTCCGCGAAACGTCGTGACCTGCTTGAGATTGCCACCGCTCGCGTCGGAGGTGTAGATCTCAGGATCGCCGGACCGGGCCGCGGAGAATGCTAACTTCGCTCCATCGCTTGACCACGCTGGCGACAAGGTGTTGCCGACCACGGAGTTGAAGCCGACCACGCGCCCCAGTACCAGCGAATACATGCGGATGGCCCAGCCCTGCCGGCCCAGTGAGGCAAACGCGATGCGGTCATTGTCGGGCGAGACACGCGGCGAAAGAGAGATGGTATTCAGGTGGGTCAGCGCATGTTGCCCCTGCCCGTCGTAATCCATCTGCCAGACTTCTTTGTTGCCGCCTCGTGAGGCGATGTAGTAGATGTGCGTCTCGGCGATGCCAGAGATGCCTCCGCCCAGACGAGTAATGATCTCGTCGGCGAAGCGATGCGCGACCAGGCGCGCATTATCCTGGCTGGCCGCTTCGTTGTACTGCTTGCCGAGAATTTGCGGAGCATCGGGATTTTTGGCGTCGAACAGATAACCAAAGACTGCCAATCGCCCGGCATTCACGGCGA
The DNA here is from genome assembly GCA_964657465.1 of uncultured Acetobacteraceae bacterium. Lineage (GTDB taxonomy): Bacteria > Acidobacteriota > Terriglobia > Terriglobales > Acidobacteriaceae > PALSA-350. The sequence continues at coordinate 20,893 of CAZZVD010000032.1, forward strand.
ACGATCCGAATGCGACGAACGCTGCATTCGCCGGCGCGGCTGACCACGCCGGCAGACTGATCTGCTGGGGCGATGCGGGCGTGAGCGGCGGCGCCATGCTCTTCGAGACCATGTCGAAAATGCCGGCGTTGTTCAGATCGTTATAGAGGGTGGTATCGAAGGTGGTCTTGAGCGTGGGTGTTTGCGCATCCGGGGAGGACGGATTGAAGTCTGCCGCGGCGAGTCGAATGCGCGCTGCTCCCAGGTTGGTGCCAGTGCGGACCCAATCCTGTGCATCCGCTCGTGAGCTCAGCAGAGAAAGGAACAGGAACGTCAACAAGCAAACGTAGCAGCGGGGAAAGGAAGTTCTTTTGGGGGCTCTCATGCCTTGCGCAGTCTCAAGTTTATATTACAAAGACCGCGCAATCCGGCCGGTAACCTTATCATGCACGGTTGCCGTCGTTCACAGGGGTACAGTTCTAGCGGGTTCCAGGATAAGTGCAGTGATACAGCACATTCAATGTGCTCTCGTTGTAGCCGGGCGGCAGAGGCCCAAACGTATCCACGCGTTGCACGGCGTGCAGGCAGGACGAGTTGAGCGACGCAGAGTTGCTCGGTGTGGCCAATGAAACAGTGCCCGGTGATCCATCACGGCTTACGGTGAACTGCACGTAGACGGTAGCCCCGGCGGCCGTACTCGGGTCCACCTCCTGCAGGTACCAATCCTGGGCTACCTTGCGCTTAATGACATCGACATACCAGCCGAAGCGCGAGCCGAAATCGCCCCCGGTCACTGCGTTCGGTGTGTTGGCGTTGTTGGTAGGCGTAGTGGCACGCGCTACGTTGGCCGGGGCGGCTTGCCCGTACGTCGCCTTATTCTGTGGTTTGGGCGGCGGCGGTTGATGTTGCGGGGGAGTCTTTGGTTGGGGCTTCGGCTCCGGCTTCACCGGCGTTTGCTTTTCCGGAATGGGAATTGCATCCGGCAACTGCATGGGCTCGACCTTCTGCTCCTCAAGTGCGGGCGCAACACTGGGTGTCTCGGTGGCGAGCACGTTCTCGGTCGGCGGATGATCCTGCGGCAAGGGCAACGCGGCGGACGAAACCAGGGTGGCCTGGATCGCTCCCTGCTGAAAGCTGTTCGCACCCCACTCGCTGCCGTGGAGAAGGTTGTGCAGGTAACCATAGCCGATCAGCGAACCAAACAGCACAGCATGCAGCAGGGTCGATTTGGCAAAGGGAGAACCGATGCCATCCGGCTGATCGAGGCTGTCGTGGTGCACGTTGGAGCCAGGCATGTTCGACTACTTCGCCGCTTTGGCGAGCGGCTGGGTCACGATGCTAATGTTGGTAATCCCGGCCTGCTTGACCGCATCCATTACCGAGGCAAACGCACCGAAGGGCACACGTTCATCCGCGCGGAGGTAAATGACCTCGCTGGCTGGATCGGCTTTTGGCGAGTGCAGCAATGCCGGCAGTTGCGCCAGGTTGACCGGCTTGTCGCCCAGGAACACATTCTGATCGCGATCGATGGTCAGCACCAGCCGCTGCTGCGTAATCTCTTTCACGCTGCGCGTTTTAGGTACTGACACGTCGATGCCAGACTGCAGCACGGGCGCGGTCACCATAAAGATAATCAGCAAGACCAGCACGACATCGACCAGCGGCGTGATGTTGATATCCGCGAGCGAGGTACGGGTCTGGCCGGAGCTAGCGGTGAAGGCCACTTGCGGCCTCCCTCTCCATCGGGTCCGGTTTCGATGTGCTGATTTCTTCCAGGCTGTTGAGCAGTTCGCGGGCAAACTCATCCGCGCGTGAGGCGAACTCACGAAGCGCGGCGGTGAACTGGTTGTAAGCGATGACGGCAGGGATGGCGACCAGCAAGCCGGCCGCGGTGGTGATCAGGGCTTCTGACACACCCGGCGCTACCGCGCGCAGGGTCGCGGCGCCCTCGGTGCCTAGCCCGTGGAAGGCATCCACGATGCCCATCACAGTGCCGAACAAACCGACGAAGGGTGCTACGGCGCCGATCGTCGCCAGCCAGGTGAGGCGCTGTTCCAGCACGCTGAGCGATTCACTGGAGGCCGCCTGGGCTGTGCGCTCGAGCGAAACGATGCTTTTCGGTGGTCCAAACCCGCCCGTCTGGCGGCGATAGGTGTCATACACTTCGTCAAAGACGGTGACCAGCGGACTGGGCTTGAATTGTTCGCTGACGGCGGCGATTTCCTGCAGCCGGCTGGCTTTGCGGAAGGTCCGCACGAATCGGCGGCTTTGCGCTCGGGCCTTGCGAAAGGCTGAGGCTTTGCCCAGAATCACTGCCCAGGAATACAGGCTGGCTATCAGCAGAATGACCAATACCGCGATGGCCACCGGACCGCTATTGCGCACCATATCGAGGATCGCGCCGGCGCCGTACGTGGCCGTGTGAGCTACCGGAGGAGCGGCTGCATCATCTGTCTGCAGGAGGAGAAAAACCGCGAGCTGAACTGGATATATCATCACTACCTTTTCACGGTAGCAGACAAGGCTACGCGAAACCAAGCAACTGCTTAAGATGCAGGGAAAGGGTAACCCGGCAACTAACGGCTGCCCCGGCCTTCCCGGCCGCGCGGACGTTTGTGGATGCAGCCGCAAACCGGGCCTGCGCTCGTGCTATGCTGCGCTCGCATATCCTACATACTCATGCTCCTTGAACTGCGCGCTGAAAATTACGCTGTCATCGATCACGCCATTGCTGTTTTCGGCCCCGGGCTCAACCTGCTCACGGGGGAAACCGGCGCCGGCAAATCCATCCTGGTGGATGCGCTCGCCCTCTTGATGGGGGATAAAGCGTCTGCCGACGTCGTGCGGCATGGCGCCGATCGAGCCGTGGTCGCCTGCGTCTTCGAGAGCACGCCCGGCGCGGAGAGCACGCTCGAAGCGAATGGGATCGATGCTGAAGGCGCGGAGATCATCCTGCGCCGAGAGATCCAGGCCGGGGGGAAGGGCCGGGTTTACGTGAACAACCAGCCTGCCACCGTGAATGTATTGCGACAGCTCGCTCCGGAGCTTGCGCTGGTGCATGCGCAGAACGACACGATGGGCAGCTTTGACCAGGCGCAGCAACGCCAGTTGCTCGACCGCAGTGCCGGCCTGGGCACCGATCGCGTCGCCACGGCTTTTTTCGCGTGGACCGAAACTTCGGCTCGCCTTGACCGGCTGCAGGGGGATGAGCAGGCTCGTTTACGCGAGGCCGATCTGTGGAGCTTTCAGAAGCAGGAGATTGAGAGCGCCGCGATCAGGGACAAAGAAGACGAGGAGTTGGCAATAGAGCGTCGCGTGCTGGCCAACGCGGAGAAGCTGCTGGCCGCGGCGATGAGCGCGCATGAGCTGTTGTACGAAAGCGACCGGTCGGCTGAGTCTGCTCTGCGTGCGGCGCTCAAAAACCTGGAAGAGCTGGAACGCTACGATCCACAGTTTGCCGAAGCAGTGCAGCAGGTGAAGTCGGTGCGGGCAGTGGTGGATGACGTAAGCGCGACGGTGCGCGACTACGCGTCGCATATACAGGCGTCCCCTGAGCGGCTCCTCGAGATGGAAGACCGGTTGGAAGCACTCAATCGGCTCAAACGAAAATACGGGCCTACGCTGGCGCAGGTGATCGCGCACGGGGAAGAGGTCGCCGCCAAGCTGGCCGAAGTCGAGAACCGCGACCAGCTGTTGCTTGAGCTGCAGGCTGCGCGCACGCAAGCTGCCGATGCTTACCGGACGGTCGCCGAGGAGCTGACCCGGGCCCGTACCACTGCTGCCGGCAGGCTTGAAAAGCTGGCTGAAGCACACATCAACGATCTCGCGATGAAAGTGAAGTTCGCCGTGCAGGTCAAGGCGCAGCAGGGCGAGCAGCACTGGACCCGGCATGGCTGGGACATGGTCGATTGCCGCATTGCTACCAACGCCGGCGAGCCATTGAAGCCCCTGGACCAGATAGCGTCTGGCGGAGAACTATCGCGCGTGATGCTGGCGTTGAAGGTGAGTGTGGAAGAGGGCGCGCGCGGGCAGGGAAGTACGCGACGTAAAGCTCCTGTGCCGCGCACCCTGGTATTTGACGAAATTGACATTGGCATTGGTGGGCGGGCAGCGGAGGCGGTCGGGCAAAAGCTGAAAGAACTCTCGCGTGCGCAGCAGGTTCTATGCGTCACCCACCTACCGCAGATCGCGGCCTTCGCCGATCAGCATTTCCTGGTGGAGAAGCAGGAAAGGCAAGGCAAGACAAAGACGTCGGTGCGCCTGCTGGAGGAAGCAGACCGCGCCGAAGAAGTGGCGCGTATGATCAGCGGCGCGAAGCTAACTGATACCTCTCTGCGTCACGCTGAAGAGCTATTGAAAAACAGCCGGAAAGCTGCAAGGTCGAAGGGTTGAGCCACGCTGGCAGGTTCGTAAGAACGGGAGCTCACGGCACTCTATCCGTATCGCTACTGTAACCTCGACAGTTAGCCAGTTTGCCCTTTTTCTCCTCTGCACTTCTGAAGGACGCCGATCTTTGGAGCCGTTCCTGCAATATCTCCACGCTCGGACAAGAAGCCAAGCCTATCCTTCCGCTGCAATCCCAGGAGTTTGAATTCTTGCAACGAGCGGCTGTAGATCATTTGAGGGTGCCTCTGGCTGTCCGACCCAGGAGCTCTTGTAAAGATACGTAGAGGGAGAAGGGCGCACAGCAGATCCCTTGGCTGCGCTCCTAGTGAACAAACTGGAAAGCGCTCTGGACGAGGGTTCAAATGCTCCGCTCGCTCCGCCAGACCGATGCGTATCGCACCCCGTTCATCCCGTCCTTAACTTGCACTGCAAGCAGATTTCTCGGGATGACAAAGGGCCCTTGGGCTTGCCAGCGCTCCCATATGGCCCATTTCAGTTACCGATAGGGTGCGCCTCTCCCAGGAGCCGTCTCTGACCTCATGTATCGTTTCGCCGATATAAGACGGAGCATCTCGTTCGCACTCGCAAGAGTATTGGAGGCATCGGCCCTGATGGAATTAGATGACTATGCAGAAGATAAAAACCTTGAGCGCTCACTACCTCGTCCCAATGAGTCCGCTGCGTGGTCCAGTGACTCGACTGACACCAGCTGGTTTCCATCTCCGGCACACTGAGCGAACCATGCCCTTGTTTGCAACTGAGCTCGGTCCCGTTCCACTCCAGTAAGTTGTGAGAAGGCCGGCCGACGCGCGCAGGCGCAGCCAGCAGTTGGAGGCACTGCTTACAGCGCTGCTCCTGATCGCGCAGCGCCCAACGCAAGCCGCAAAGCGACAGCAGAACAAACCCGAACATCTGGTACAGATCGGCGGTGTGGGGCAAGAGTAAATGCAACGGAGAGCAACCAGCCACGCTCAATAGGAATGCCATAAGAAACACCAGGGAGGTCTTCCCCACAAAGAAGAAAGCCCGCGTGAGCCGGTAAATCGTCTGGCTTACGCCCTTCCGCTCAATGTGTCTGCGCGAAGCCGTAGCCAGCACTACGAACAACACCAATGGCGAAGAAATCAGGCAGCGCAGAAACGGTTCTTTCAATGCATCGGCCAGTGCCTGCCGTCCGCCGGTGAATGCCAGGCCGAACACCAGGCATGCCATGTCTAGCGCGAACAGCGAACCCAGACATAAGAGCGCCGTGCCATCCAGCATGCACCGCCAGCTTTCCGTGCGCAGCCACAAAGCATCGCGTGTGAGGCCCATGGCCACGTCGGTCATCAACGCAACCTTCTGTGCCCGTGTACGCCGAATGCGATGATGCAAATGCCAAAGTTCCGCTTGCCACGCCAGTGACCACTCTTCGCGATCGATTGCAGGAACCAGCCGCTCGACGATCGACAGCAAACGGCGATCGCGCGCCGGCAAGGACGACAGCATAAGCCTGGTCATCAGCGTTTCTCCATGACGAGGTGAGCGAGTAAGGGGTAGCGTTCGGTGGCGGTAATCGCCGCGGCTTTTCCTTCACGCGTGACCCGGTAGTAGCGGCGCGCGGGTCGCTGCAATGCGGTGGCTTCTTCGGTAGGTTCCCAGCGAGACTCGACCAGCGCGTCCCGTTCCAGGCGGCGCAATGCCGGGTAGACCGTGCCGCTGGGCAGACCAGTGACTTCCATGATGTCGAGGCCGAAGCAATAGCCGAGGCTAAGGGCCTTGAGGATGAGAGCCGCGCTATGGGAGAGGCGGGGAGTGTCCATAGAAAGGTCGAACTATGTAGTATGCTATCAGAAAGTAGTATGCTACATAGCCAAGGATGGTGATCCTCTTGCTCGAACTCAGCCACGTGTCCAAAAATTATCGCAGCATCCCTGCCGTGACCGATGTGAGTTTTGTGGTTCGGCCAGGGGAAGTCCTCGGTTACCTGGGACCGAATGGTTCCGGCAAATCGACCACCGTCAAAATGGTCATTGGCATGGTCCAGCCCACACGTGGGAAAGTCTATTTCGAAAAGCGCGATATACAGGAGGATTTGGCTGGCTTCCGCGCCCACCTGGGTTACGTTCCGGAAGAAGCCCATGTCTACACCCATCTTTCGGGCCTGGAGTACCTGCAGCTGGTGGGCCGGCTGCGCGGTATGGAAGAAAGCATTATCGAGCACAAGGCGCGCACTCTGTTGCAACTGTTGTCACTGGAGGCGGCGCAATATGCAGGCTTGTCGGATTATTCCAAAGGAATGAAGCAGCGCGTGCTGATTGCAGCCGCGCTTTTGCACGATCCACGGTTGATCGTTTTTGACGAGCCGCTCTCTGGGCTCGATGCTGTTTCGGCGCGCCTGTTCAAAGACCTGCTGATCGTGCTTGCCGGCGAAGGCAAAGCCATTCTCTACATTTCGCACGTGCTCGAAGTAGTGGAACGGGTTTGCGATCGCGTGATCGTGCTGGCGAAGGGCAAGGTCGTCGCAGATGCGGCGCCGCGCGATTTGACGCGGTTGATGGAACTGCCCACGCTCGAAAGTGTGTTTGCGCAACTTGTGCAACACAGTGACACCAAGCAAGTGGCCAGGGAACTTGTCGACGCCATGAAGGGGAAGCAATGACCGGGCCGCCGACCGTCGATCGCATACTGACCGCTCATTTCTTCCGCCGGTTCTTCGACAGTGACACGGTAAGGGTGGAGGGAGAAACGCTCACGACTGTCGGTCGCGCCATCTCCGCGGTGGCGATGCCTGGATTGGTGGTCGCTTTCTTTCTGCAGAATTCGTATCCGCAACGGTCATTGTGGGGAGCCATCGAGGACCAGTACTTCTTTGTGCTGTTTTCGTTTGTGGTGATGGGCGGAGCGGCTATTTTCGAGTGGGAAATGCTGTTTCCTGACCGCCTCGATTTTCTGGTGTTGTCTCCGCTGCCGGTAAGGCCTTTACAGATGCTGCGCACCAAGGCAGCCGCTCTGGGCGCTTTTCTCGCGCTGTTCCTGGTGAGCAGCAACCTGCTGGGTGCGCTGGTATTGCCGCTGATGAGCAAAGGCGACATTCTTCGTCACATGTACGCGCACACGGTGGCTGTCTTGCTGGCCGGCTTGTTTGCCGCTTTGTTCTGCCTTGCGCTGGGTGGGGTGCTGCTCTGTCTAGTGGGGGCCGCGCGCTTTCGCGCCATCTCTCCGGTGATCCAGATGCTTGCGGTCACCGCTTTGCTGTTGTTCATGATTCATTACGGAAAAGCCGGTGACTCGCTACAGTGGTGGTTACAGGATGGTTCCGGGTGGACGCGCTGGCTGCCGCCCATCTGGTTTTTAGGGCTGTACCAGGTCTTGCTGCGGGGAGCCGGGGCACCCTCGTTCGCCTGGCCCATGGCGATTTACGCCATGCGCGCAACCGTGCTGGTGGCGGGGATTGTGGTGTTGACTTATCCGTTGGCCTGGGCGCGCATGCGTAGAATGGCGGTCGAAGGAACGTCTGTACGGCGCAGCCAGCCGTCTCGATGGAGGCAAGAGCTAACCAATCGCCTGGTGCGCCATCCAGCGGGACGCGCGAGCTTCTATTTCATCGGGCAGACGCTGGCTCGCAACAATCGGTATCAGGTGTATCTGGCCATGTATGCAGGGACAGGGTTGGGGTTGGCACTTGCCTGCGCGGTATCTCTCCAGATGCAAGGCAACGTGACGCACGCAATGCTTTCGGTGCAGGGCCTGCATGCCGTGATGCCTTTATTGCTCTTCTGGGTGATCGCCGGTTTGCGGTCGGCATTTGCTTTCCCGGTTGACCTTGCGGCAGGCTGGGTGTTTCGCCTCTCGGGGGTTGATTGCCGCCGCTGTGCGGCCGCCGGAAGGACTTGGGCACTTGCGCTGACGTCAGTTGTGATTTGCCTGGTGTTGGCGGTGCTGGCGCTTGCCGGCTGGCCGCTGCGCGCGCTCCTGGTGCAGGCTGTCTGCGGGTTGTCGCTCGCCTTGCTGCTGACGGATGGCTTCTTTTTCCTGCAAAGGAGGGTGCCTTTCAACCAGCCACGTATGCCGGGACGCAGGAGCTTGCCGCTTCTGTTGACGTTGTACATCGGCGTGTTCCCGCCGTTCCTGGTTGGCGTGGTGCTTTTGGAGAAGCAGTTGGAGATGAGCTTGAGTAAGCTCGTCTCGTTAGGGGTGGGGGTACTGTTGATCCATGCCGGCTTGCAGTATTTAAGGAGTGCTCCTCTCGAGGTGGAAGAAGAAATGGAGCCTTACGAAGGCGAGTTCCAATTGCTGGGGTTGAGCTTTGAGTAGGGGTGTGGGTGTGGGCCGGGTTTCGGGGCGGGTGGAGAGTTAGTGAGCGGGTGCTGTGAATTCCCACATCTCCAGGCTGGAAAACGCCGTGAGATATGGGGCACCCGATTCTGCTGAGGGGTCCGACTTTTGGAGTTTGGGAGTTTTGTTGATCAACTTGGTTGGAGTCGATTATTCCTGAATACCATTCTGCTGAGGGATCCGACTTTTGGTCCGTGTCCGGATACACTGCTGTCGTGGTGATTGCTTGTCGGTGGCTTCAAGCGGCCTGCGTTTTGCCTCCGCGCGTAT
>CAZZVD010000033.1:0-29559 GCA_964657465.1 uncultured Acetobacteraceae bacterium
TTTGCGGCAGGAGAAAGGCGCACTGCAGATCCCTCGGCTGCGCTCGGGATGACAAGTTGGGGGGCTAGCTAACCCGCAAAACATGTCGTCGCACACCAACAATAACTAACGCGCAAGGCCACAAGCCAAAACACAGCAACAGGCTCACCGCTCCCTTCAACCTGTCGCACCCATCAGTACTGGTGCGCGCGGTTGTTGCTCTACACCGATGGCCTCACCGAGGTCTTCCAGGAGAATGAGGATGCACATGCAATTTACGCGCAATGTATGCCGCGTCGTTGCCGATATCAATGACTTCGAGACCAGTGTCTTCCGGGTTTGCCAAAAGGTTCACTCGCGCAGAGCAGCTAAAAGACGGCGGTCGATTATCTTCCCACATGTGGTGAGCACGAAAGGCCTGTCGGGGCAATCGAGCGCACCTGGGGTACCCGGACAAGGCAAAATCGATTGCATTGAATGGGCACGATCCGCATTGGACTACCGCGTTGACGCTTCCGCCCTGCTGGTCCCCAACGTAACTATCCAGAAAACGAGCACGCTCAGGTAGACGGCAATCCTGAAGTAAGAAAACAAGACGTAGTCGCGCATCTCTCGCCCGGTCGTGAAATACCCACCACCAGCCAGCAGAGCGGCAGAATAAACGCCGAAACCGAAACTGATGACAGCGACAGGACTGCGCCATGAGCGACCCAGTGGCCGCAGTAAAAAGCTCAGCATCAACGCCCATTCGACCATCAATACGGAAAGCAGAAAGTGCCCCAGCACCAGCACGGTTGGCAGCGAAACCGCACCCTTCGGCGCGAGCCGGATCACAATCAGCAACCCGCTCACCAGCAGCCAGAGCGGCAGAGTCACACGCCTCTTCCCGCTTAGCGGCTTTAACGCAGACCAGCCCAGCTCGGTCACCACCGCGCATTGCAGCAGCACGTCGGTCAAATCGAGCAGCAGGGTCACAATGACAGAAGCTGGGTGGTGCATCACTCGCTCCGCCGCAACCAGCCCAACCGAGCGCACCAGGTAAAACAAGACCAGCAGGGTAAAGCTGGGCAGCTCGGCTGCGTGTTTGCGCCGGAAGAGCGCGGCCAGAAGCAGCAAATGTCCCATCAGCCCAGCCGCCCAGATCAGGTGGTTTGTCATACAGTTCCGGAGAGTCTGCCAGGTGTGCGCTGCAAAAGGGACGAGTTGGCCCTGATCGCCGGAACCCTCTGCATGGGGGGTAGACTGCTATGCATTTTCTCAGTGTAAGTCGTGGTCCTCTATCTTGCTCCGCCAGGGAGATCTGACTCCGCCAAAGGGATCTGCCGCAAGCAACCATCTGCCAGCCTCGAAAATTCGCACATACGAAGCCCTCTGGACACTTGGATTTGTCATCTCACCACAAAGCAATCGCCCTCAAGGAGAATCATGTTCGGAAATCGTTTTGACAGTAGCCGGTCGCGGTTTGGCGACGAACCGGTTGTCATCGGCTTGTTTTCCTATGCCAGCGACGCTCGCAGGGCGCTGCATACGCTGCAGGAGCACCATTTTGCCGCCGAGCAGCTCGCCGCCGCCTTTCGCGAGCCTTCTGCCTCCCGCGTCAAGGACGACCCTGCCCCCGCCACTCGCGATAACAGCAAGTGGTTCGGCCATCTGCGGCAGATCTATCACGGCAACGAAAGCCTTCCCGCGAAAGACCCTGGCGAAGCAGATCAGTTGGCTTCCCATGCAAATACTCTCGGCTTTGAAAACATGCTGGCGCAAATCAACTTGTCAGAGGAAGACGCCTCCATGTTCAATCGCGATCTCGACCGAGGCGCGGCCATAGTGACGGTTCGTGCCGGCGCGCGTAACCAGGAGGCAGAGGTGCTCCTCGAGCAACGAGGAGCGCGCATCATCCGCGGACAACGCGGGCCAGCGCAAACCCGTTCTGCGCCGGAACCGGCTGCAGAACCGGTTGCGCCGGAAGTCAACGCGCCCCCCACCGTGATCCAGTCGAGCGTCTTCTCTTCTCCGCAGCCCGCCAAACCCGATCACATCCAGTTGTTCGGAGAAGTGCTGCGCGTTCATAAGGAGAAGGTCAGCAGCGGCGACGTGCAGGTCCGTAAGGAAGCGATCACGCGCATGGAAACAGTGCAGGTTCCGGTGACCCGTGAACACCTGGTGATTGAAGAGACTGACGGCACTACCGGCGGCGATCCGCGGAATCTCTTACGGGTTCCTCTCAGCGAAGAGCGTGTCCATATCGACAAAGACACCGTATTGCGCGAAGAGTACAAAGTCGGCAAGCGAGAGGTTACTCAGAACGAACTAGTGAATGACTCCGTGCGCCGTGAACGCCTGTTGATTGACGACGGAAGTGACGAGAGAAAGTAGGTGCCCCTTACGGACTTGCTCGCGTTCTCCACAGCGAAATTGATTTCGCGGTAAGTGCGTTGGCATCCTATAGCAAGCAAGAGTGTCTACTCTGACCGGAGTCCGGTTAAATCGCAACGCAACATTCTGCAAAGTAACTTTGTAGGTAAAGGACACCCCATGGCATACCAGACGAATGACGCGACAACAACGCAAGTAGTAGTGGGTCTTTTCCAAAATGCAACCGAAGCGCACCAGGCGGTTACCCAGCTAAGAGCAAGTGGTTTCACATCGCGGCAGATCGGGGCCGCATTTCGCAGTGGCCAGAGCGAGTCCTACGGAGATCAAACTGCTTCCTCCGGTACCACGATCAACCATGATCACGAGAGCTGGTGGGATAAAGTGAAAGACGCCTTCAGGGGAGATGATCGGCCGGAAGAAGACAGCGGAGTCAACGCAGCCGGCGCCGGCTACACTTCGGGCAACTACTCGCGAGATCAGTATGAGTACGACTTTGCAAACGACGACTTTGAGGGCTCGCTGAAAGAAGCGGGAATACCGGCGCAGCGTGCAGCTTATCTAACCCGCAGCCTCGAGCAGGGTGGAGCTATTGTAACGGTTAAGGATGCTGATCGCCCGCAGCAGGCGGAACAGATCCTTTCTGCCAATGGTGGACGCGTCCGCTACGAAGAAACGGGTGGCAGCAACGCCCGTACTGAAGTCACGGGTGTCCCCAGCGCAGGCGCATACACTGCGACGGGCGTGAATACGCCCCGTGCAGAAACCGGCCAGCCGCTTAGCGACCCGGCCTCGGACGCCTTATCAACGAGTGGCAGCCCGATAGGCGGCCAGCGTTCCGTGGAGCAACCGCGCACCGGGACGGAGAACGCCGGACTGGATCGCATACAACTGTTCGGCGAGGTGCTCCGGGTTCACAAGGATCGCATTAACCGCGGCGAAGTCAGAGTGCGCAAAGATGTTCTGACGGAAAACCAAACCATTGAGGTCCCGGTTACGCGTGAAGAATTTGTGTTGGAGCGCGTGCCGGTGGAAGGGAACACGCCCGCGCCCTCCGCGAATATCGGACGTGAGCAGGAGATTCGGGTGCCCTTGACCGAAGAAACGGTGCGCGTTGAAAAACAGCCGGTCATTCGGGAAGAAGTCATCGTCGGCAAGCGGCAAGTCGCGGATGTCGAAACGGTGAATGACAGCGTGCGACATGAAGAACTGCGGGTCGATTCGGACGTGGACTCCGAAGTTACTTCTCCGAGGCGCGGCGTGGCCGGAGAAGACGTGGATGACGAGCTGCGCCGTCGCGGTTAGTCGTCTACTTATGCGCAACAGGAACAGACCGGAAATGATGAGAAACCTAAACCTTACAGCTTCCCTGGCCCTTGGAGTCGCGGTGACCTTGGCTGGCGCCGCGACCCCCGGGTGTCTTGCCCAGTCACCGGGCGCAACCGCCGGTGCCGCCCAACAATCGAACAGCTCGAGTGACATTGCCATCACGCGCAATATCCGTCGGGCGCTTATCAAGGATAAGTCCCTTTCCGTGGGAGCCCACAACGTCACCATCATCACCCAGGGTGGCAAGGTGACGCTCAAGGGCCACGTCCAGTCAACCGCTGAAAAGCAGACTGTTGAGTCAACAGCGGCCGGCATCGCCGGCGCGCAGAACGTACAAAGTCAATTGACCGCTGGTCAATAAGACCGCGTGAACCGTACGACAGGAGAAAAGTCATGGCAGGTCATTCGATATTTGGTATTTTCAACAGCCGGCAGGGTGTCGAAAACGCAATTCAGGAATTGAAATCAGCGGACTTCCGCAGTTCCGACATCTCGATCCTTGCTCCCGAAAATCTCGGCGACATTCGCGATATCGGTACCGTGAAAACGACAAAAGCGCCAGAAGGTGCGGCCACGGGCGGCACCTCGGGCGCCGTTCTGGGCGGCGTGCTTGGGTGGTTGGTAGGCATCGGGGCACTGGCCATCCCAGGGGTTGGCCCCCTGTTGGCCGCTGGTCCGATTATGGCTGCCCTGGCCGGTGTGGGCGTCGGCGCCGCGGTCGGCGGCATCACCGGTGCCCTGGTCGGCTTTGGCGTACCTGAGTTTGAGGCCCGCCGTTACGAAAACCGGCTGCAGAAGGGTGGCATTCTCCTTTCCGTTCACGCCGACAACCATGACTGGATCGGCCGGGCTAAGGCCATCCTCGAGAAGGCTGGCGCCGAAGATGTATCGAGTGCCAGCGAGAGCCGCGTCGCCTGACGCGCAACCCCTTCCGCCTGGAGGAACGCGGTAATTCTTTGCGCCGCGTTCTCTCCAACCTTCCGTCTCCTCGTTCGGCCACCCTAAATAAGACCCGCTCAGTACTCTGATCGTGGCGCCATGCAGTGGCTGCCCCGGCTCTCACCCGGTTGGTGCATTGTTCCGTTTGCCGGAGCTTGGCCTAATTGGAGTTAGCTTTCCTGGTGCCCACATGCCAGGCGTAAACTCGCGGCTTTCAGGCGTAAGATCTCTTCACACACGAGCACAATGATGGCCGTAAGGCAGAGGGCAGGATGATTTCCTCCTTGGCAGAGCCGAACAACCGGACGCAAACCAGCCCGGGGGCTACTCCGTCCCCAGTGAACCTTCGCCGTCTGGCGGGTGTGGATCTCAGCGCCCGTTACCATTCCGATCGGTGGGGAGGCGATTTCTTCGATGCGGTCGCTGCGGATGTGCGGGTGGTGTTTCTGCTCACCGATATCGCGGGCACGCGGACGGACGCTCATGGGATTGCTGCCGAAATGCAGCTTACCTTTCGTCAAAGGTCCACGGACCTGTTCCATCCGCCAGATGCGAATGAATCCGTCGCGCTGGCCACGCTGGCGCACGATATCAATCGTTCGCTCATCGAAGCAGCCCGCGGTGTCCGCTTTGCCCCAGCGTTCCTGGGGTGCTTCAATCTCACGCACGGCATCCTCACTTACTGCAATGCCGGTCGCATGTTGGCTGTCTTCCGCGACGCCCGTAGTGTCAAAACGCTGGAGGGGGGTGGGGTGCCTCTCGGCTTGTTTACCCACGTAACCTATGAGCCCGCAGTGTTGGCCTTTGAACCGCAGGACAAGCTATTACTCGTCACCAAGGGAGTTACTGAAAGCCGCCGCGGCAGCACAGACTTCGGGTCCAGGCGCGTCGAGCGTGTTCTGGAACATGCGAATACTGATTCCGCCTCGAAGCTTTGCGATACCGTGCTCCGCGAGGCCTATGATTACGGCAACCATCCCTGGTCGCGCCTCTACGATTTCTTCCATTCCGGCCGGCAGCGTAGTCACGATGACCTTACGGCCGTAGCCCTGGTGCGCACAGATCCTGCAATGTCCTGACCCGCTACGGTCTCTTCTCAGTAGCGAACCGCCGGAAGAAGCTATTCTCTTTCCAGGCCGGTCGCTGCCCGGCATCGGCCACGCGCAGAGCGAGCTGCTGCAGAATGGCGTTGAACTGCGCCGCAGCCGCTTTATCGACCGGCTGGCCCAGGTCGTCCGCCGGACCATGGTAGCGATCCGCGTACCAGGCCTTGAAGGTTTTATCCTCTGGTGAGCCGGGCACCCAGCCGAACTTGAACGCCAGCGAAGGCACACCGCGTTTGATAAAGCTGTACTGATCGCTGCGAATGAATCGGTTGTGCTCGGGCTCCTTGTCCGCCTGTATCTGCACCCCAGCCATTTGCGCCACCGCGCGCACGTCCTCTCCCAATGTCGATTCATCCAGGCCCTGTACTTCGAGATACTTGAGCGGGAACAGCGGCAGGTACATATCCATGTTCAGATCGGCCACTATCGGGCCCGGGACCGTGGGGTGCGCGGCAAAGTATTGCGAGCCCAGCTCGCCCTTCTCTTCGCCCGTCACGGAAAGAAACAAGAGAGACCGCCGGGGTTTGGCAGAAGTCTCTTTGAAAGCACGGGCAATCTCGATCAATGAGGCGTCGCCCGAGGCATCATCCATGGCGCCGTTGTAGATCCGGTCACCATTGACTGGCGCACCGATGCCCAGGTGATCCAGGTGCGCACTGATCACTACAAATTCCTTTTTGAGTTGTGGATCACTGCCGGGCAGCACGCCAGCTATGTTTTCAGACTTCACCTGCGAACGAACTACGCTGACGGAGGCGCGCACCTTGAGCGGCAGCGCGAAGTGGGGCAGCGGCTTGTCAGTCTGGATCGCGGCCAGCAGTTCGTCGAAGGTATGACCACTACCGGCAAACAACAAGTCGGCATGTGCTGGATTCCATGTCAGGCTGAGCGGCAGGCCGGGCAAAGCGTCCGGCCCCGGATCGCTTAGTTCCATATGCTCGCCGAACCGGGCGCCCGCGATGCGGGACCACGGCACCTCGGCACTCCGCGGGTTTTGCAGTGCGATCGTGCCCACTGCGCCGGCTTTGAGCAGCGCCTTGCGCCGTTCCTCCCCGGATTGGTAGTGGGCCTTGACTGGTCCCGGCATATCCGCAGGACCGCCGCCAATGAACACCACAATCTTGCCCCGTACGCTCTGACCTGCCAGATCGTCGTAATGCAGTTCCGGGACGGAGAGGCCGTACCCGGCGAACACCGCCTCTGCTTCGACCTTGGCCGCGGTTTGCGCATGCACCCCGATGACGGCATCCTCGCCCAGGCGCACGGTTTCCGTTTTGCCATCGCGCAGCAGCGCGACCGCGGAGTGCTGTTCGTCGATCTTTGTCACCTCGAAGCTGAGGGGCTGGCGGTATCCGTCGGTCCCAGCGGGTTCGAGACCGGCCGCACGGAACTGTTCAGCCATATAGGTAGCAGCCTTTTCGAATCCAGTGCTGCCCGTGCCGCGCCCTTCCAACGAGTCGCCGGCCAGATACTGAACGTGCGTCCACCACCGTTGGCCCAGCGCGTTCCAGTCTTTGCTTTGCGCCAGGGCCATAAAGCCCGCCAACGCCATAGGCAGGCATATGGCAGTTCCTATCCGCAATCGCACTCGCGCAAACTTCCAGCTCAAAGGGATCTCTCCGTCTCGTGATTTCCCTATCTTAACCGCGAAGAGTGACTGCCTCCCGCTGCCTACTCGAGCAAAGGCCATCAACCCAGGGGCAACAAAGCGTCCCTCTCCCGCCGCCCACACCTCTCCCCAACCCGCCGCCCCCCCTTTTGTCATCCCCATCGGACACGCAAAGGAACCCTTCTTTCAGCAGGAATGGCAGGAGAGTTAACTCTTGGCAGCGAAGCGGCTGCTATCGAGACCCGCGTTCCTCTGCCCGTCCGATGCTGGAGCTCTGTAAGAATTTGTGGCAGGAGAACGGCGCACAGCAGATCCCTCGACTGCGCTCGGGATGACAAGGGGGCGGTGGAAGGGAAAAGGCAGAGGAACCGAAAACAGCAGGAGCAAAGGCAAGTCATGCTCAACCCTCAACTACGCTCCGGGACAACAGAGCGTCCCTCTCCCGCCGCCCACACCTCTCCCCAACCCACCGCCCCCCCTTTTGTCATCCCTCGACTGGGCTCCGGATGGCAAAAGGGAGCGGTGGAAGGGAAATTGGGAAACCGTTGAATACCGCACACGCCAACTCACCAACCCATCGTTCCCGGAGCACCCTTGAACGGACCGCGTACGTGCGAGCTGATCCAACCCCCATAAAAATCACCCGGCTGCGGCATTACCCGTTCCGCGTCCACCCAACACTCATCCACCTTGTTGGCATAGAAAGCGAGATGTCCGCGCAACGCTGCGTAGGCAGCCGATGGCGCCGCATAACTCCACGCGACCGAACGCACCACAGCCTGATCGGGCACTAACAGGTCCCAGTAGGCAGCCATTCCTTTGAATTCGCAGAAAGTCTTCCGCTGTGCGCTGGCAAGCATCAGCCCCATCGCCACATCTTCCGGCGGAAAGTAATACACCGGGGGATGACTGGTTTCAAGAATGCGAAACGCGCGCTGCGTCTCCGCAATGGTCACACCCGCATGCACGACGCGCAGCCGCCGGCCGGTTGCTTCCATTCTCGGTGGCCGCGGATAATCCCACACCGACTCCTGCTCGACCTTCGCTTCGTTTTCCGTCATTCCGCTGCCTCATCCAAATTTTAACAACCAACACAAACACAAAGGACGCTCCCGAAGGAGCGTCCTTTCGTAAAACGCAACTACCTGCCCAGTCGCAATCCCGGTAAAACACCCGTGCCTTCCTCCCGCACTGCATACAGCTCAGTTG
The DNA here is from genome assembly GCA_964657465.1 of uncultured Acetobacteraceae bacterium. Taxonomy (GTDB): domain Bacteria; phylum Acidobacteriota; class Terriglobia; order Terriglobales; family Acidobacteriaceae; genus PALSA-350. Next base: position 8,542 of record CAZZVD010000033.1, read on the forward strand.
GGTTGATGTCGAGTGCTTTCAAAATCGTCGGTGCGACCTGCGCCGTGCCCACAGCAGCGTGGAGGGTCTTTGCTTCGAATCCAGGATAGGACAACAGCAACATCACGTTGGTATCGTCGTTCGCGAACCCGCCATGTTCCTCCTGCTTCTTTTTGCTGCTGGAGTAAGTCACACCAGCATTGGGCGTAACGATGATGTCGGGTGTGCGCGGATCCACCGTTGGGTCGTTGTAGGTCAGCGCCAGAGACGGGCCATAGTAGATCTGCCCTAGTCCGATGCCCGTGCTGGTCGATGCATTGTCTTCGAGGATCTTCACGCTGGCTTCGGTATCCGAAGAGTTCTTCAACCAGATCAGCGAAACATCATCCTCAGTGGGTCCAATCCCGGTCGGGTTGTTGGTCGATTCAGAGTCAGGAATGTAACCGGCATTGGACAGCAGAGTCACCGGCGAAGTTCCGTTGACCAACTGAGGGACATAGCGATTGGGATCGATGGGAGACTGCCCGTGTTTGGCGGTCACCACGATGAGCGTGGAATCGTACAAGCCTTGCGTCTTCAATTCGTTGACAAACTGTCCAATCGACGCATCTACAAATTTGAACTCACTCAGCAACCCATCACTCGGTGTGCCGGCCGCATCGAGGTAACCCCCTTTCATCCCGCTACTCTTCTCGATCAGCTTCTGGCCCACGCTCACGGCCTGGAAGTTCATACCAAAGATCGTGGGGACCTCTGTCTTGGCCGTTCCCAGGTGATTCTTGCCATCGATTTCGTTGAGGATCGCGTTCACCTTCAACGTGTCATAGCATTGGATGTTCTGGAAACTGTTCGTCCACGCAGTCACGTCGGAGCCAGGATCCAGCACAGTGGAGCAGGAAAGACCCGTAGGAGTCTTCACATTGGGTAATGCCACTACGTTTGAGTTGATTTCCGGTGAGTAAAAATCGTCGAGCGCGGCTGGACCAAGCCCGGACGCAACCGAACCATAGGCCGGGTGTTTATCGGACCAGGCAGCGTATCCGCCCGCTTTATGAATCACGCTGAAGATGCTGTTGGCGCGCACAAACTGCCACGGATAGACCGGGTTGCAGCCGCGACTGGGGTCCCGCGGCAGTCTCTTCGGGTCAATCGAGCGCAGACCGCCATCCGTCAACGATGCGCCAGGAGCGCCCCCATTGAGCTTGCTCTGATCAATGTCGATGCCTTCTTCATATTCCGTCGTGGTGCCCGTTGGCGCCGCACCCGGGGTGCAGGGCCCCGCGGCCACGCCATTACCGGTGGTTTTGGCAGGCGCATCGTAATTGCGTGCGTACGCCACGTCATAGTACACGCCTGTCAGTGCAGGGCTTCCGCCAGTGACGATCGCGGTCAAGCCAGGAAATGAATCAGAGGGCTTGGAGGTGCTGGCAGCAACGTAGTTGACCCCGGTCCTGCCGAGGGAGGCTAGCGCCGGGCAGTACGGGTCCCCGCCATTCACGGTGCCTATGCCATTGACACAGTTCTCGAAGTCAACAGCGTGCATGCCATCGATGCTGATCAGCAGCACCCGCTTGATGGGACCTTTGGCGATCTCACCTTGTTGTTGTGCCATCGCTGAGCTGGCGAAACATGCAGCAGCAAGGGATAGTACAGCACTCACTTTTTTCATACCTTCTCCGTAAAACAAAACAGTGACTGAGTTAAATCGTGCCGGCACGCTCAGCTGCAAGCAATGCGCGACAGCAAACGAGTACCTGCGGCCCCAGAGAGATGTCATCCAGCCATGCCGCAGCAAAAATACGCCCATGGCCTGCTCAGGATAGGGAGTCAGAAGAAGAGCGATGTCACGATAGGGTTAAAAGCAGGTGAGGAAACAATGAATGCGGCAGGGAGTGCTTTGGACTGCGCGATTTATTTGGGCGGCTCCAGGGGAGAAGGAACCGGGGCGGGCGTCGGCCCGAGTACATGATCCACTTCGCTTTCGCTCACCCAGGTCGAAGGCACACCATCCCTGGGCACGTCGATGTGCGCCGTCCACGCAATCGCGTTCAACACCAGCTTGCGGTAGTCATCGTTCTGCCAGCTCACATAGAAATGTCCCATGGTCGACGCGATGCTGCGCCCAGGCCCTTTGCTGCCGTCAGGGTTGGGCCGGCAATATGCCCACATCGTCATCTGGTCCTCGGGGCCTGCCAATGGCCCTGGGAACACTTTCGGATCAGCCGGCAATTCAGGCACACGCAGCAGGGGAGTGACACCCGCTCTGCCCGCCACGAACGTGGCCTTGTAGTAGAACTCCTCCTGGATGTGAAACGGCTTCACTCCGTTCATCACCGGGTGCCTGGGGTTGGGGAAGAGTACGTCGGTCGTGAGCGTCTTTTGCGTGAAGTACAGGTCCGGGTGCTTGGGGCCGTCATACTCCACATAACCACCATTCCAAGCCAGGCCCTGCTTCTGGAATTTATAGGGCACGTAGGTGGCAAAGTGGAAGCTCATAAACCCACATCCCCGGTCGATTTGCTTCTGAATGGCGGCAATGCGCTCGGGAGAGAAAGACCACGGCGACCACTGCATGCCGTCCGTGATAAAGACAATCGTGTCTGCGGTGTCGAGATCGGCCAGATTCCTGGGCCAGCCGTCGTAGACCACAGCCGTTTCCACGTTTTTCAGGCCGGCGCGGTCCAGCAGCACTTTGAGCAGGCGCGCCGATTTGGCGTGTTCATGCATGCCCGGGCCCTTGGACTTGGAGCCCGCAATCAGCAGGATTCTACGATGGGGGCTTTCGACGGTGGTTGCGCGCAGCGGAAACACAGCAAGCAAGGCAATCGCGATCGAGAGAATCCGGAGGAGGAAGCGCTGCTTCGTGTTTCGGGGCCAGGCGGTCATGATTCGGGTTTGCCCACGATTATAGGACTGAAAATGAAATCCGGTGGTTATCTTGCGGTCACCTCGGGTAGCTCTTTGCGGGGAGAACGCTCACTGGTATACCCCACCGTGCCGCCTGGAAGAGTGAGGCCCTTGGCGCAAACGGCACGGTCGTGAGACTCTTCTGACGAGGAGCTTTGTATGAGCTCACATCCCGTTCCATTCAAATCCTCGCGAAGACCGGCCCATGTCACCACGGCGATCACCGTGATTGCCCTGGTCTTCGGTCTCGCCTTCGGCATTTGCAGCGTTAGCGGCATCAGCTTGTCGAACGGTGGCGACGCACGGTCTGCACATCTCCTGATCGTCTCAGGTCTGGTCATGGGAGCGATTTGCGTCCTCTGCCTCATTGCGATTGGCATCTACGAGTACTTCCGCTCCCGCAGCCACTAGCGGTCATGTCTTGCCTCTCTTCCTAGCCAATGATGGGTGCCCCACATCTCGCTCGTTTTTCGCGAGATGCGGGATTCCGCGGCTGTTCACCGGCCACTCTCTACTGGCAACGGGTCGTCACCAGGTCCTATACACCCCCACGACACTTAGGGGCCGAGGTTCGCGGAGTCCCGCATCTCGCGAAAAACGAGCGAAATGTGGATTCCGTCATCGTTACGGAACAGGTTGGGAGAGGTGCGGGCTAAACGCCCCGGGAAAGCTTTTCGCGTCGCGCAGCCCACTCCGCAGTCGAGAACAGCCCTGGCCCGATCTCGATCAACCGCGGCAGCATTTTGAACACAGAAACCTGGTTCCACAACCGCCCCTCGCGGGTACGAAATCCCTTTTCGTTCAAATCGCTCGCAATACTGGAGAAAGGGAAGTCCTGCACCACCAGATCCATCATCTTTGACAAGATCATTCGTTCCTGGGGATGCGCTTCCAGCCGCTGACAATCGTCAGAAATACGGAGGCCGTAAGGAATCTCTTCGTTGAACGCGCCCTCGCTCGGCGCTTCATCGCCCGGCAGTTCGCGCCGCCATTCCAGCGAGACCAGTTGCCATCCGGTCGCCTGCCGTTGCTCCATGATCGACGGACTGAACGGTCCGGAAATCACGTCACGAATTCGCTCGAAGTGCGCCATGGAACATCCTCCGTCTGCCTACGTCGGGCAATCAACTGCAATGGGATGAGCAATTCAGGCGCCAGCTGGTTAACCACTCCAGCGGCCGCGTTGTGGTTTGTTCTAAGCAGCTTAGGCACACCTTCGTTGCCCGGACCCCTGCACATCCTTGTTCAGAATCGACCATCGATGTTCGCCTGCGGACAGCTCTATCCGGCATTCCATCCCGGCAGGCGCAGAGGGCTTCCGCAGATACCTTCCGGATGCAACCGTCCAATCTTTGCCCACAGGGCATTTCGCTCTGGAAACGCACCTGGAAGAGATCGTCACTGCGATGCGTACCTTCCTGGCAAGCATGCTTGGGTGAATGGGCAACTAAAGAGAGTGACTTTTTGCCGGAAACCGCGGAGGGAGTGGGTGGTGCGCCCGAGAAGATTCGAACTTCTGACCTAACGCTTCGGAGGCGTTCGCTCTATCCAGCTGAGCTACGGGCGCGCACCTCTAAGGATACAACAGCCCCCTGCTCCAGCGAATGCGCAAGCCTTATGGCTTGGCCAGGGCTTCGCTCTTCAGCCGCAACTGCTCCATCACCGTCTGAATCAGCTCCTTCGCCCCGCCAATCTCGCTCAGCACCACTTCCAGGTCAAGCGCCGGCTTGGAAGGGTTCCGGCCGGAGACACAGTACACCCCATGTTGGCCGATCAGGATCAGGGCATCGGTCAGCATGTCGAGCGTGACCGCCAGACGGCCCCGCTCGGGGCCCATCATGAACTCAAAATGCTCCAGCTCGTCGTGCCGCTGCGCGACCGACTGTTGGGGTGACGGCATAGGTAGCTCTCCGGAGTTACTTGGCTGCAGGTCTGGTATAGCGCAGCACCGGCTTACGGGCGGCCATCACTTCGTCGAGGCGCGAGATACGTGTTTCGTGCGGCGCGTTCAGCACGATCTCCGGGTTCTCTTCCGCCTCACGGGCAATCTGTCGCATGGCGTCGATAAATAAATCCAATTCCTCTTTCGACTCGCTCTCGGTCGGCTCAATCATCAGAGCTCCCGGCACAATCAACGGGAAGGAAGTCGTATACGGGTGAAAGCCGTAGTCGATCAGGCGCTTCGCAATATCCCCTGTCTTCACGCCTTTCTGCGTCTGGCGGCGATCGCTGAAAACCACCTCGTGCAGAGTCGGCGTGCGATAGGGCAGCTCATACAAATCTTCCAGGTGCTTGCGAATATAGTTCGCGTTCAGCACCGCGTCTTCCGTGGTCTGCCGCAAACCATCCGGCCCATTGGCCATAATGTATGCCAGCGCGCGCACGAACATGCCGAAGTTGCCGTAGAACATGCGTACCCGCCCTACGGATTGTGGGCGATCGTAGTTCAGCCGCAGCGTCGGACGGCCTTCTTCATCTGGCGGACCCTCCACCACGACCGGCGTGGGCAAAAAAGGCTCCAGGATCTTTTTCGCAGCTACCGGACCTGATCCGGGCCCACCGCCGCCGTGCGGAGTCGAGAACGTCTTGTGCAGGTTCAGGTGCATGACGTCCACACCGAAATCACCCGGCCGGGTCTTGCCCACCAGCGCATTCATGTTCGCGCCATCCATGTAGAGCAGCGCGCCCTTGGCGTGGAGAATATCGGCAATCTTATGGATCTCGCTCTCGAACACGCCAATCGTGCTCGGGTTGGTCAGCATCAACGCAGCCGTATCTTCGGTGACCATCCGCTCCAGTTGGGCCACGTCGACCATGCCCAGTGCGTTGGATCGCAGGTTCTCCACCTGGTAGCCGCAAATGGCCGCAGTCGCGGGATTGGTGCCATGGGCGGAATCGGGAATGATGATCTTGGTGCGCGGATTTCCCCGGGACTGGTGATACGCGCGCACCAGCAAAATGCCGGTGAACTCGCCATGGGCGCCAGCTGCCGGTTGCAGCGTGATCGCATCCATGCCCGTAATGTCCAGCAGGCAGGACTGCAGCAGCCGGATCACTTCCAGCGCTCCCTGTGACAGGGATTCCGGTTGGTAAGGATGCGCTTCCGCGATGCCCTCGAGGCGAGACACGAATTCATTCACCCGCGGGTTGTACTTCATGGTGCAGCTACCCAGCGGATACATGCCCAGATCGATGGCGTAATTCCACGTAGACAGCCGGGTGAAGTGGCGGATGATTTCGATCTCGCTCAACTCCGGCATCAGCCCCAGGTCGCCACGAGCGGCCGTGCCCAGCAGTTCGGCCGGGTCCACTGCCGGAACATCGAGTGGCGGCATCTTGTAAGCCTTTTTCCCTGCCGACGATTTTTCAAACACTAATGCTTCATTCTGGCTCAGGTGTGAACGCACTTTGGAGCGGGTGCCTTCAAATGCTTTACCAGTGGTCTTATCAACATCACGGCTCAGAGTGGCCATCAGAGGGTAACCTTTCAGGCCCGGGTCAGGGCTTCTTCGGACTCGTGCTGCAACAGGGAAGCAGCCTGATCTATTTGCTCCCGTGTGTTGAGCTCAGTGGCGCACCACAAACTGGCGTTGCCCAACTCCGGATACCACCGGTTCAGCGGCAGCCCGCCGATGATCTTTTGCTTGAGCAGTTGCGCGTTGAGCTGCTCGCATCCTTCACTCGTTTCCAGCACGAACTCGTGGAATCGCGGCGAGTTTGGGAACAGCAGCCGCGCTCCCCCACTGCTGGAGAACTGTGTCGCCGCATACTGTGCTTTGGCCAGGTTATGCAGGGCCAGTTCCTTGACGCCCTCTTTACCGTAGACCGTCAGATAAATCGTCGCCATCAAAGCGACCAATGCCTGGTTGGTGCAGATGTTGGATGTCGCCTTCTCTCGGCGGATATGCTGCTCGCGCGTCGACAGTGTCAGCACAAACCCGCGCCGGCCTTCTTTATCCACCGTCTCTCCGACCAGGCGGCCCGGCATCTGCCGCAGGTACTTCTCCTTGGCGGCGATGACTCCGCAATAAGGGCCACCGTAACTGAGCGCGACGCCAAACGACTGCGCTTCCAGCGAAACGATATCGGCTTCTACCGGGGGCCGCACCACACCCAGGGAAATCGCCTCGGCGATCGAGACCACCAGCAGCGCGCCCCGCTTGTGCACAATCTCGGCAATCGCCGGAATGTCTTCGATCACACCGAAGAAGTTAGGCGACTGCACCAGTACGCATGCCGTCTGGTCTGTAACACTCTGCTCCAGCGCCGCTAGATCAAGCCGGCCATCTTCCCCGTAAGCCAGCGTTTGCGCGGCCAACCCCTGGTGTTGCGCGTAAGTTGCCATCACCTCGCGATACTCCGGGTGCACGGTCCGGGCCACGAGAACGCCGGTGCGCTGGGTAATACGCACCGCCATGGTTACTGACTCCGCAGCCCCGGTCGACCCGTCGTACATCGAGGCATTCGCGATCTCCATGCCGGTCAGTTCGCAGATCATGGTCTGAAATTCGAAAATAGCCTGCAGCGTGCCCTGGGTGATCTCCGCCTGGTAAGGCGTGTACGAGGTGAGGAACTCACCGCGCTGTACCAGCGAATCGATGATCACGGGACGGTAGTGCCGGTAAGCGCCTGCGCCCAGAAAACTGGCGTAGCCAACGGCGCTATTTTTGGAGGCGTTACGAAAATAGTCGACAATCTCCGACTCGGCCATCTGGCGGGGCACTTCCAGGTCCCGTTCCAGCCGGTATTCCTGGGGGATCGTCGAGAAGAGATCATCGATCGAGCGGACCCCGATCTGCTCCAGCATCTCAATCCGTTCGCCTGGTGATTTTGGCAAATAGCGCATGGTTTGATCCCCTTACCCCACAAACATGTTCAGTGCGTTTCTTCTTTGACGAAGGTTTCATACTCGTCTGCGCTTAGCAGCTGATTCACTTCCAATGGATCAGCCATCTCCACCGTCAGAATCCACGCCGCATGGGCGTCCGTATTAATCTTTTCCGGGGCGGTGGCAAGGTCTTCATTCACCGTGAGCACGGTGCCGGTTACCGGCGAATACAGATCAGACACTGCCTTGACTGATTCGACGCTGCCAAACACCTTGCCGCGCTCGATGGCAGCGCCCGGCTTTGGCAACTCGACGAAGACGATGTCGCCCAGGGTGCTCTGCGCATAGTCGGTGATGCCGACCTTGCCCTGGTTGCCCGCTACCTCGATCCATTCATGTTCTTTGGTGTAGCGGTAAGTTGCTGGATAGGCCATCCGTCTTTATCTCCCCCTTCATTTTAGAGCAACCACCTGGCCACCTGGAGCCTGCCAACGGTGCCCGCGTGCCTGCAATGGGCCGGTTATACCGTCTTCTTCGGCCGGCGATAGAACGGAGTCGGCACCACCTTGGCCTTCACCAGGTTCCCCCGTACTTCAACTGCCACCTCGGTACCGATCGCCGTATGCTCGACCGGCACGTAGGCCAGCGCGATGTTCTTTTTCAGGAAAGGGGAAGGGGAACCGCTGGTCACAAATCCGATCTCTTCACCACCGAGGCCACATACTTTGTAGCCATCACGGGCAATGCCGCGCTCCACCATCTCCAGCCCAACCAGCTTGCGTTTCGGGGCACCCGCTTGTAAGAGTGCCTGGGAACCCAGGAAATCACTTTTGCCTAACTTGGCAAAACGCTCCAGGCCCGCCTCGAGTACGTTGATGTCCTCAGAAATCTCGTGACCATAGAGGGCCATCGCCGCTTCCAGTCGCAGGGTATTGCGCGCGCCCAGACCGCAGGCGAGCAGCCCGAACTCTTTGCCGGCCGCCGATATTTCCTCCCACACGCGGGCACTGGTGGCCTCATCGGAAGGAATGTAAATCTCAAAACCATCTTCTCCGGTGTACCCGGTCCGCGCGATCAGGGTGTTCGGCAACCCACACACAGTGCCCCAGGTGAACCAGTAGTTCTTAATCTTGTTCAGATCCACTTTCGTCAGTTTGGCCAGCGTCTCCTGCGCGCGCGGACCCTGGATGGCCAACTGCGTAAAGTGATCGCTATAGTCGCTGATGTGCACCCCGGCAAACGAGCCTACCTGCGAGCGAATCCACTGGTAGTCCTTGGCCCGTGTCCCGGCGTTGATAACCAGCAGATAATCGTTTTCACTAAATTTGTGTACCAGCACGTCGTCGACGAACGTGCCCTGGGGATACAGCATTGCGGAGTACTGTGCCTGGCCCACGGCAAGCCTGGAAGCGTCATTCATCGAGAGCGCCTGGATAGCCGCCAGCGATCCCGGTCCGCGGAACTGAATGTCACCCATGTGGCTAACGTCGAACAGCCCTACGGCCGTGCGCACCGCCATGTGCTCCGCGGTTATGCCGGAGTACTCCACCGGCATATCCCAGCCCCCGAAATCCACCATCTTGGCGCCCAACAGCCGGTGGACGGGATTAAGCGCAGTCTTACGCAGGACCGGAGGGATCACAGAACCGACAGAAGCAGACACAGGAAATCCTTGGGTCGAAATATCGTTGATCCTTCACGGTAGCACGGACCAGCAGCCGATTTCTCCCGCGGAAAAACTCCCGTTTGGGCCGGTAGAACAATCGCCATGACTTTGAAGAACTTACGGCAGAAGAGGCATTATGTTGGTGCGAAGTCCACATTCCGGTTGACGGAAGTAGCCTTCCGTACACCGGGGGGAAGGTCTCCCTCCCCAAAGTCATTTTGCCGGCATGACACGTCCAGGAGCGGGTAGGTCCTAAATTTGTTTGCCCATCGCCTTCTGGTGATGAAAGCGCGGCCCAACAGCCGCCGGAGCCGCCCACGCCAGGCCATCCACACCCGCGCCCGCATCGATCAGCGAATCGACCTTCCACTGCGACAAATCAACCACCGCGATCTGCTTCGCCTTGGAGCACGAAACATACGCTACCTTGCCATCTGGGCTCGCCAGCACCTTGACCGGATCGTCCGCTACCGTCACGGAATGCACCACCTTCATGGTGGAGAGGTCCACCGCCACCAGCAGGTTCGATTTGGGGATGGCTACCAGCAACAACCGGCCATCGGGCGTAGGTGACGTGCCGTAACCCACACCCGGCAGCGTAACCCAGGTTTTAATCTTGTTGGTCGCGGTATCAATTACCGCCAACTGCGGTTTGGTCTGATCCGACGTGAACACCATGCTGTCATCATTGGAAATCGCAATCCTCTGGGCTTCCGGGGAAATGGGGATAACCGCCAGGGTCTTGCGCCCTCCCATATCCAGCACTGACACGGAACCCGCACCCACGTTCGAGGTGTATCCCCGCTTACCGTCGCGCGAGATCACCAGCATGTGCGATTCTTTTTGACCTGTGGGCACCGTACCCACAATCTGTAGCGTTTTTGGATCAATCACGGTGACCGTCTGGTCCAGCTCCGTGGTCACGTACAGCAGGTTGTGCGCGTGATCGTAGACGGGGCAGTGGGGCCGAACGCCATGCCCGAAATCAACCTTGCCGACAACCTTGCGCCCGGCAATATCGATCACCACCATCTCGCGGCCATCGGTTCCGGCTTTACCCACACCAGAGTTTCCGTAGATGGGCACATACGCCAGCTTGCCATCGGGAGACGTGGCCACTTCATGGCCGGTGATGCCGCCTTCCGGTACTGTGGCCAACTGCTTGGCTAGCGCCGGATCGATAATGCTCAGATCGCGATCGCCCTGGTTGGTCGCCACCAGCATTGGTTTGGTGGGCACTTGCGGAGTAGCCGAAGCGCGCATCATCACGAAGCCCAACGACAGGATCAGACCAGAGACGCCCAACAGGAGATAGAAAGGTTTCGGGTTATACATGGCGGGAGAATTATAGCTGCCGCGATGCACCCCCGGCCAAACGATTGTTCCTTGCTACTCGGGGGATTAAGCTGTTCTCACGACGATGCCGCAAACCCAGTCCAGCAGCAAAATGCCAAAACCTCAGCCCGTCTGGCCGGCAGTGCTCGCCGTTCTCAGTGTCGGCGGTCTGCATATGGCCCTACCGGAACCGCTTACGATCGGGCCCTCCTGGCTGCTGCTTGCGGTCATCGCCGTACTCATCGTCCCGGTCAACATCGCGCGGCTGCGTGGATCGTTCGCCCTCAACCAGACGCTCGGTTTCCTCATGCTGGGTGTGGTCACCGCATTCATGCTTTGGTCGCTCGTGCTGCTGGTGCGGGCCCTGCTCTTCCACCAGATAACGCCCAACATCCTGTTGCGTGCCGCCGCTGCCCTGTGGGTCACCAACATCCTCGTGTTTGCCTCCTGGTACTGGCGTCTCGACGCGGGGGGACCGCATGCCAGGCATGTCCGCGGCAACCACACGCAGGGAGATTTCCTTTTCCCGCAAATGACCCTTCCCAGGGACGCTGACAAAGCAAAACATTGGTCTCCAGGGTTTATCGATTACCTGTTTCTGGCTTTTAATAGCAGCACCGCCTTCTCGCCGACCGATTCGCCGGTGCTTTCCCGTTGGGCCAAGGTGGCGATGATGGTCCAGGCAAGTATCTCGTTCGCGACGGTCGCCTTACTGGCGGCCCGGGCGGTCAATATCCTCTAGCCCACCACGGTCCTCTCGCTAGCTCGGCCGGGCATCCGGCACGAGGAAAGCATGAAAGTTTCTCAGGTCTTCATCGTTCTTGACCTGGCAAAAAGCAACCTGTTCCGCTAGTGCGGAAGGCTGGGCCGCTCAGGCGCCTGTCCGGCGCACCGGGCCCTGTCTCCCTTTGCGCCGGGCGCGCAGAAAAGAAGACCCCGAAAACCAGGCAAACCCAAGAGCGAGAACAACATACAGCATCAGATGAAAATGGTCGGGGCCACTCCTCCAAGAGTGGCGGGCGCGGTACACGCTTTGCACAAAGAATGCCGCGAAGAGTGCGAAAAACAGGCCCGTGATTTCCAGCCAGAGGATGCTGCCGGCATGCGTGAATGGCCCCAAAAGAGCCTGGCCGAAGGCACTGAGCCCACGCTTGGCGCGGATCGCCTTATCGCCCGCAATCACGCGTCCCTGCTTGCCCTCAGGGCGATACTGGCTAGTTACGGGGCGACCATAAGCGGCAGGTCCCGCCTGCGCCGTCGCCGCCGGATTTCCCGGCGCCTGGGCTGAGGCCGGGGCTGGCGTTTGGGCTGTTTCTGCCTGGGACGCCTGCGCCACCCTCTGCTGAACCATTTTAGAGGCTACGCGGACCCCGATTCCAAGCGCGCGGCCTACTTTTTTCGGCTCCATAGCAAAAGTTTAGCAGCCGCTTGATTCGGATTGATCGTCTGTATCATCAGACGTAAGGTAGGGAAAGTGCGCCTCATGGATTCCGACTGGGGGTAATACTTGAACCAACGACTTCGTCGTCTCATCCAGCAGCTTGGTGAAGCCATCCACGAATCGGTCTCCGAATCCGAGCAGATCTCCGAAGTAGTGCAGGACATCCGCAAGCAGGGTTTTGATGTGCTGCTCATGTTGGAGGCAACGATCGGTCTGAACGAAGTGGAGCAGCAGCCAAGCTCAGAACTGGAAGCTCCCGTAGACGAAAGCGCGCCGGCAGACGAGACATTCAACGCGCAGGATGTACACTTCCTGCGTTCACTCCGCATCTCTGTCGAAGAAGGCTGAACCGCGGAGCGACGCCGGGCCCTTACTCGCATCTCACCTCCAGGTTTACAGTTAGCACCAGCGCTGCAGGCTACCGGAATGGTCGCGGCAGTGCGCACGGCACCGCGGGGACGACATGAAAGACACACTCGGAGTACTTTTAGCAGGGGGAGCTGGCGAGCGGCTTTTTCCCCTCACGCGAGATCGCGCGAAACCGGCGGTCCCTTTCGGCGGCAATTACCGCATCATCGACATCACACTTTCAAACTGCATCAACTCCGACCTGCGCCGGGTCTATATCCTCACCCAGTACAAAGCCCTTTCTCTCAACCGCCACATCCGCGAAGGCTGGACCGGCATTGTCGCCCAGGAGCTGGGTGAGTTCATTGAAATCCTGCCCCCCATGCAGCGGGTGAGCGCCAATTGGTACATGGGCACCGCCGATGCGGTTTACCAGAACATCTACTCGATTGGCGCGGAGCAGCCCAAGCACGTCCTTATTCTGTCCGGCGATCACATTTACAAAATGAATTACGGGTTGATGCTCGATCATCACCGCGAGGCGGGAGCCGACGTCACGCTGGCCACCTTGCCGATCGAGCCGGATGAGGTGTCACGCTTTGGCGTAGTCGAGGTCAGCAGGACGGGCGAGGTCGTAGCGTTCCAGGAGAAGCCGAAGACCACCAACCTGCGGTCGCCGTTCAACCCCAGCAAAGTCGATGCCTCCATGGGTATCTACCTCTTCAACACGGACGTCTTGCTGCCGGCATTGATGAAGGACGCGGAAGATCCCAACTCCAAGCACGATTTTGGGCACAACATCCTGCCCGGGATCCTGGGCCGCTACAAGATCTCCGCCTATAACTTCGTCGACGAAAACAAGCAGAACGCGTTGTACTGGCGCGATGTCGGCACGCTCGAAGCTTACTTCGACGCCAACATGGACGTGGCCTCCGTCTCACCGATCTTCAACCTGTATGACAAGGCCTGGCCGATGCGCACGCGGCAGCGGCAATATCCTCCCGCCAAGTTCGTCTTTGGCGAGCCCGGCCGCACCGGCATCGCGATCAATTCAGTTATTTCCGCGGGCTGCATCGTTTCGGGCGCCGTGGTACGTAACAGCGTACTTTCGCAGGATGTTCGCGTGAATTCCTATGCGGAAGTCGAATCCAGCATCATCTTCACCCACGTGGATATCGGCCGCCATTGCCGCATTCGGCGGGCGATTATCGACCGTGATGTGCATTTGCCGGAGGGCACCGTGATTGGTTACGACCGCGAAGCGGACCGCCGCAACTACTTTGTCACCCAAAGCGGCCTGACCGTGGTCACCCGGGACTACTCGCTCTACGAAAATCCCGTCTCGCCGGACTTTATGCAGCAGGGCTAGGCCGAGGGACGGCTGAACGCGGTTGCCACGGCCTGGTTCAGCCGCCCTCCTCAAAGCCTTTCACCTTGGATGCGTGTCTCATCACGCATCGCCGCTGCGACGTAAGACCCCGCTCCCTGGAAGCCTGTCTAACCACCAAGTACTGCTGCGACCACAAGGCCCCGCTCCCTGGACGGGTGCCCCATGCTCGCCGGCTCCGGCGTGCGTGGGTTGAAGAGATAGGGCGAAGCCCATCAAAAGCTTTCTCTCCGTTTCCTATGGTCACCGAATCTTGCGTGCTTGGTTGTGCGGCGCGTCCAGTAGAAGCATTGGAAGGGCTTCGCCCTGTCTTGTTCAACCCACGCACGCCGGAGTCGGCGAGCATGGGGCACCCGTCCAGAGAGTAAGGTCTTGTGGTCGCAGCAGTACTTGGTGGTGAGACAGGCTTCCAGGGAGCCGGGCCCTGTGGTCGCAGCGGAAATGGGTGGTCAGAGACCTGTGCGGGTGAGCTGGGCCTGGGTAGTGGCGAAGATCCGTGCTTCATTCCAGAACAGGCGGTGAGGAGCGTCGGCCAGCGATCACCACTGGATTGTGCTCAATCCTCACTTCTGAAACAGCAATGGTGCAAAGTGAATCAGATTGTCGCGCCAGACGGTCCATTGGTGGTGCCCCGGTGTTTCGATCGCGGTCACTGGCAGACCTTCCGCTTTGAGCGCGGCAATCACCGTCTGGTTGGGCTTGAGCAAACCGTCATCCACTCCACAAGCCATCCACAACAGGCGGAGGTTCGCTTTTTGCGCATTGGGGGGTGGCAGTTCTGACACTGCCTGGCCGTTCAGGCCGGCAGAGAAGGTGCCGATCCAGGCAAATAGCTCCGGATGCGCCAGGCCGATAAACAGGCTCTCGTGGCCACCCATTGAAAGGCCCGCAATGGCACGATCTTCCCGTTTGGTGGAGACGCGATACCCCTTTTCGATCGCGGGCTTCACTTCCGTCAGCAAAGCCTTTTCAAACAGGTCGTAACTCTGCTTGTTGAGCGCAGGGCTGCGCGGGCCGGTAAGCACGGCCATGTTGCCGTAGCCCAGCGTCATCACCACAATCATGGGTTTCGCCTTGCCGGAAGCGATGAGCGTGTCGAGGATGAAGTTTGCCTTACCGACCGAAGACCATCCATCCGCCGCGTCACTAAACCCATGCAGCAGGTACAACACGGGATACTTCTGCTTCGCTTTGGGATCGTATCCAGGCGGCAGGTAGACGAAGTAGTCGCTTTGATTGTTGGGTAATCCCAGCACAACGCTGGAGGTGTAGTAGTGGTGCTCCACAATGCCATGCGGCATCGACTGAGCTTCCCAGGGTTCGGGAGGCGTGCCGGGGATGGGCAGGTTGTTGGTGAGACTGAGTAAGTTGTCGCGAACGTCAACGTTCCTCGGATCCAGCATCGGCTGACCATCCACCAGAAAGCGATACGAATAGATCTCCGGCGCCAGCGCTGCCGAGGTCACGCTCCACAGGCCGTCCGCATCCTTCTCCATCGGCAGAGTCGCCCCTTCCAAACTGACGTCAACCTTCTGTGCATTGGGGGCGCGCAGACGCAGGGTTACGGTGCGATCCGCATGCACTTCAGGCGAAACGTACGGCGGAAGCGTCGCGGGCTGGGGAACACTGGGCGCCGGGGAGGCCGGAGCCGTGACTTGCGCAGCCGCAACCAGCGGCAAAGACGCAGCCAGAACGAGCAGGCTGCGGACGGCACCAAGGGACATTGCTTTCATCGCGAAAGTCTACCAAACAGAAGCCGGCCGATCGGACGGTGCATTCGCCCGGTGCAGAGCCAGTCCGGTTGGAGTAGGCTACGCTCACGATGAAGCTACGCCGGCGCATGCTCCCCCAAATTCTGGTGGCCATGCTGGTCCTGCTCTACCTGGGGGACTGGATTGTGCTGAGCCTCCGCCCCGCAGAAAAGACCTCCTCCATCGTGCAGGTCGACCAGTTCCTGAAAACCCCGCTCAAAAACCACAAAGAAGAGTTCGACTACATAGGGACGGTCGCTCAGCCCTGTGTCGTCTCGGTTTTCCCCCATCGCGGCGAGACGCCCTGCTGGTGGCTCACGCGGCACAAGACGCAATGGCTCTCCGCTTGAAGAGCTGAGAACCGCTGTGTTCTTAGAACTCGCCAAATTCGCCTCCCTGCTGCTCGGCATCCTCTCGCTCGATGCCGTGCTCCACATTGCCTTTCTCGAGCCAGGGCGCACGCTGGAGCAACAACTTGTCCCCGCGCTGCGCATGTTGCTGCTGGCTGCGGCCGTCTGCCTGGCAAGTGGATACACCTTTAGATTGTGGGAACGACAGACAAAGCATCGAGATCTCCCCCTGGCCCGGTCCCTGCCCATGATGCTCTTCTGGTGGAGCGGCGGGGTCATGAGCTTGCTCTTTGCCCTGGGATGGATTCTGGAACGGTATTTCCCTCTGTCCTGAGGTTGCCCAGATCCGCCCAGGGAACCAGAGCCTCCCGTGCTGCGTATCAGCACCATGAGCCTGGCCGGCGCAATGTTTCGGGATCCTGATGCGGCGGCTGCCCCCGGTGATCGTGGCCGGGCAGTTTCAGAGAGGCGCTATTCTGATGAGCGAGGAACGCCTGCGTTGAATCCACTGCCCAATCCCACGCCCGATCGGGAGGGAGGCACCCGCCGTTCATGGCCTGCCGAACGACGACCCGAAGCGACGGAAGTCGACTGGGCTGGCCTGGTGCGCCGTTGTGCGGATGGGGATGCTCAAGCGTGGGCTGAACTGGTGGCCGGGCAACAGAGGCGTGTCTACGCCCTGTGCTATCGCTTTACCAACTCCGCGCACGACGCCGAAGACCTCACCCAGGATGTATTCATCAAAGTTTATGGCAACCTGCGCAGCTTCGATGCCGCCAAGGGCAGCTTCCAGACCTGGATCACCACGCTCACCCGTAATCTCCTGGTCGATCATTTCCGCCGCTCCCGCCAACAGCGCGCGACAGACTCGATCGATGCCGGTTGGGATCAGGGAGGCGAGACCATGCCGGCGGCTCCCATCATCGACCCGCGCACCTCGCCTTACCAGCACGCGGTGCAGAACCAGCTGGAACGGATGGTGCAAAGCGCGTTAGCCAGGGTGTCGCCCGAATTGCGCGAGGCGGTGATCCTGCGCGACCTGCAGGACATGGACTACAAAGAAATTGCGGAAGTACTCGCCATCCCGCAAGGCACGGTGAAGTCACGCATCAGTCGCGGCCGTGCGGAACTGGCGCGCCTATTGGAACGTACTAAAGGACAGGTGATGTAAATGGCAGAGCGCGAAAATCAAAAGCCGTCCAGCCCTCAGGGCCGGGTTCTACGGTGCGACGAATGGGAAGACCTGATCGCCGATGCTCTGGATAATGCTTTGCCGGCGGCCGACGCCGCAGCGTTTGCGCGTCACCACGAAGAGTGCGTGCTCTGCGCCCAGATGCTCAAAGAAACCCAGCAGGGGCGCGACTGGATGCAGTACCTGGCGGTCGAGCCGGAAGTGCCCGCCGATCTGCTGCAAAAGATCCTGGCCCGCACCAGTGGATTTACCGGGGAAGCCGCCGTGGGCGGCCTTGCCCAGCCCGCCCAGACTCTCCCCGCACATGCGTGGAGGCGCGGCACCCTGCCATCCGTGCTCCACGCCGCCCGTCAGTTCGCGCGCCACGCGCTCGAGCCACGGCTCATGATGACCGTCGCGATGGCCTTCTTTTCGATCGCGCTGACGCTGAACCTGACCGGCGTCAACCTGAGGCAGATTCGCCCGGCCGACCTGCAGCCCTCCCACCTGCGCGTGACCCTTACCCGCCAGTACTATGCCACCAACGAGCAGGTCACGAAGTATTACCTGAACCTCCGGCTGGTGTATGAGATGGAAGCGCGGGTGCGGGAATTACGGCGCTCCACCGAAACCGAACCGGCTGCGTTGCAGCCCCGGCCTTCCCCCGATAGCAATCCACGGCAGCCGTCCCGCGATGGCAGTCCCAGCTCAACCGTCCCCAAGGGCGAGATGCCGGTGCCGGATGGCGGACGCACGCACCTGAAGGGGGAAGCCACCTTGCCGGCCATGCTGGTGCATAGTGTACCGCCCCCGTCTGAGGAACGCGTCCCCACAGCCAGGACAGTATTCTTCCGGCCCTACCCGGGAACAGTAAATACGAACCATGAGGTTTTCAGGGCTTTGCCGTCCACAACTGAAGACCAAGCGAAAAGGAGCTTGGCATGAACTGCGCAAACCATCCCGAGGTAGCCACGGCTGCCTATTGTCAGAATTGTGGAAAGCCGCTGTGCGCCGCTTGCGTGCGGTCTGTGGGCGGCGTTATCTATTGCGAACCCTGCCTGGCTGCTCGCCTTTCCCCCCAACCTGGTTTTGCCCAGCCTGGGGCGAACTTCACCGGCTTGCATGCGCACCCTTTGCTGGCCGGACTCCTGGGCTTCATCCCCGGGGTTGGCGCGATGTACAACGGCCAATTTGTCAAAGCCCTGGCGCATGTACTTATCTTTGCCGTCTTCGTGAGCCTTTCGGATAAAAGCTTTGTCTTCGGCCTGCTGATCGCGGCCTGGGTCTTCTACCAGGTGTTCGACGCCGCACAAACCGCCAAAGCCCGCCGCGATGGCCTGCCCCTGCCCAACCCGTTCGGCTTGAACGATCTGGGAACGCGCTTGGGCATGGCGTCTGCTACTCCCTATGTCGCCGGCTTCACCGCGGCGCCCCCACCCCCCGTTTCCGGAGACCCTGCCGCGCAGGCAGGGCCGGGCGTTGGACCCGAAGCGGCAGCCGGTTGGAACCCAGTGCCGCCGCCGCCGCCCTATACCGGCGCTTATGCCACGCCGCCAGGAGGCCCCGCAAGCGGCTACACTCCCGCCGGATTCCCGCAAGCGCAACCCGTCTACCCCGTGGCGCAGGATAGGCCAAGAAATCCCATAGGCGCCATCGTGCTGATCGTCATTGGAGTGCTTCTGCTACTCAATACGCTGGGTGTTTTCGAGTTGGAGTGGATCAGCCGTGCGTGGCCACTGATCCTGATCGGTATCGGCGGTTGGCTGCTCTACCGCAGAACACGCGAAACCAGCCGGGACAATACACCCCGGGGAGGCTTCTGATGCGTTCCTGGCTGCTATTGCGGCGCCTGCGCGGGCCTGCCTTTCTCATCCTGGTGGGCATCACGGCCCTTCTGAACCAATGGGGCATCCTCGGTTTCGGGCGCAGTTGGCCTCTCTACCTGATCCTGGCGGGTGTGTTCGGCCTGGTAGAGCGGGCTGTACTGGCCAGCACCCGAACCGTGACTCCACCCTTTGCCGGCGGCTACCCGGTGTCGTCCTACCCGGCGAGCAGCTATGGACCCAACTCCGGCTACAACAGCAGCATAGGTGTCCCGGCTATCAATCCCGCATCCCCTTCCGTACCCTCCGGGTCGAGCCTGACCGGCGGCGAGTTCACCGATCCAGACAGGAGATCGTGATGAGCACCGTACCCCCACCCTACTCGCCGCGCGAGGCTGCCCAGGCGCAACGCTACTATCAGCTCTCCTTGCGGCGTCCGTCCCTGGTCGGGCCGGTCCTGCTGTTGGCCATCGGCATTCTCGCCCTGCTGGTCGAGACGAACAAGCTCAACGGGGTTCTCCTATGGGACTGGTACATGCGCTGGTGGCCCCTGCTGCTCATCGCTGTGGGTTTGCTTTCGCTGGGGGAATGGTGGCTCGATCGCCGTCACGGCCAGATCGGCCGCCGCTCCCACGCCGGCCTGATCGTGCTCATTGTCATGCTGGCGGGCATCGGTTACTTGACGGGTTTGGCATCTCATCGGCTGCATGGCATGCACTGGTTCGATCACGACGATGACGATATGTTCTCGCGCATGCTGGGTCAGGAGCATGAAGCAAATCAAACCCTGAATGAACGTTTACCCGCAGGCGCACTGATCGAAATCCAGGTGCCCCACGGGGACGTCACCGTGACCAGTTCCGGGGATGACCAGGTGCATGTGCAGGCTCACCAGGTGGTCTACACCAGCAGCGACCGCGAAGCGCAGCGCAATCTCGCGGCGCTGGCGCCGAAGCTCGTAGTCAACGGGAACGACGTGACCCTGCGGGCGGCGGATGACCGGGATGGCCGCGCCGATCTGACTATTGAGATCCCGAAAGATGTGGTGCCAACGATAAAGGCGGGCCATGGCAACGTGATTCTCGAAGGGTTACCTCAGGGAATCGCGTCGACGGTCGATGCCGATCGGGGCGATGTGAAACTCGACAACGTCGCCGGCGGCGTGCGGGTGCACATGGGCAAGGGCGATTTCAGCGCCCGCGCTTTGGGCGCCGACCTGGCGCTCTCCGGCCGCATGGAAGACGTCACGATTTCCGGAGTCGCGGGCAGAGTCGCGTTGGACGGTGACTTCTTCGGCGAGACCCATGTGGCGCATGTCAAATCGACGATGCACTTCCACTCCAGCCGGACAGACGTAGATGTGGCCAATGTTCCCGGAGATCTGACTATTGATAGTGGCGACCTGCAACTGAACAATGCGGTCGGGCCGGCACGCATCGCAACCAGCGCCAAGGATGTGTTGTGCACTGGGATTGCAGGCGATCTGCGGGTGGAAGCGGGGGACGGGGAAATCTCCATCGGGGCGGTCGCGCCTCTGGGCGCTTTGCAGATCCACAACCGCAATGGAGACCTGCATCTGACGGTGCCGACGGGATGGAGCTTTGCCCTGCAGGCGACGGCTCGCAATGGCGACATCGACAGTGCGCTTAAGTTGCCGGTGAGCAGTGTTGGGAGCGGGCAGACGACCCAGGGACAGGTGGGCTCCGGCGGCCCTCGCATTGAGCTGACCACCGACCATGGCGATCTGGAGATTCGCGAGACGGATGCTACGGTCGAACCGCCGGAAGCGCCAGAGGCGCCAGATGCGCCAGAACCACCACCGCCGCCGGGAGGGAAGGGGCTGCGCCACTTTCATCCCGGCAGGGGAGCCGACGCTCATCCCATCGCGCAGTAGCTCTTAGGGCGAGCCCGCACTTCTCACTGCCAAATTCGGATACAACCACGATGTCCTGATCCCTGGAAAGGGTATTTCACCACCAAGCTCGGATACAACCACGATGCCCTGATCCCTGGACGCATGTCTCACCACCAA
>CAZZVD010000034.1:0-13655 GCA_964657465.1 uncultured Acetobacteraceae bacterium
CAGCGCCGTCCGGACGCGGGCTGGAGCGCGGACGCTCGCCTGGCCCGGCATCGCGCCGGAACGCAGGGCGATCCGGCGCCGACCCGCTGCTGCGGGCAGGGCCGGGGCGCCCGGTGCGTGGCGGAAACCCACGTCCCGGGGCCGCGTTAGGTCCCCTGGCGTATGCGCTCCTTGCCGGAGCCTTGCCTGCTTCCTGGGTTGGCCCGCGATCCGGGGATTGGGCACGCGGATTCGGCCGGTAACTTGAGGGCTGACGGCTGCTGCTGGGCCGTTCCCTCACAGGAGAAGGCCGTTCGCCACCACCCGCCGGACCACGCGTGTCGCCTCGCGGGGCGCGGCTTTTAAACGGGCGATCGCTGCCGGCGCCCGGGCGTGGCGGTCGCGGAGGTCCGCCGGTTTTCCTGCCAGGAAGAGCCCAGGGCTTGGGTGCGTCGCGCCTGGGCTCTCCCGTCCCGGGCCTGGGCGTCCAGGGCTTGGGTCGATTGCCCGCACGCGCTCCCGTGCCGGCGTCGCGCCAGGGCTTTCCTCCAGCCGGTGGCCGTGCGGAAGCCGGGCTGCCGGAGTCCGCTCGCGCAAACGGTGCGCGTGTGGATCCGGGACGGTCCGGTCCAGACCGCGGGCCGCCAGGCCGTGCAAACGGCGGCCGTCCTGCCGGTCGTTCAGATCCGGAGCGGGCAAATTTAGAGCGGGCAGAGTCAGGTCGATCAGACCCCGGGCGTGCAGCAGCGGGACGGCCAGTGCCGGGCCGCGCAAACGCTGGCCGCCCTTCCCTGGGCCGTGCTGGAGCTCTGTCCTGCGTGCGACCCTCGGTCCGCTCCGAGCTGCGAGCGAACCCTTCATTGGACCTGCCTGGCCGAGGCGAAGACGCACCTCCGGACCGGAACGCAGGCCGTTGCCCCCCTTCTCTGCGCGGATAGGGTTTGTCGGCGGACCTGGCGGCTGGTTTCCAGGCGGGACGATCCGCATCTGGTTTCGCGGCTGGAGCCGCAGGCCTCATCGCCGGCGGCACAGCAGGACGCGGGCGTTTGAAAATCGGCTCTGATGCCGCAACCATTGGCTGCCCGGCCGACGCAGGCCGCGTGGCCTGCATTTTCCGCGGGGCGGGCATGGGACGGCGTGGTGCCGCCGGTACGCTCTCCGGCGCCTCCACCGGTACGCTCGCAGGCACGTCCGCAAACTCCGGCAAGCCGTTTTCCAGAAAGTAGTAGGTCTGCGCATCCATCGACAGGGTATGAATCTGCCGCGTGGCGGCTAACCCGCGCACCGCTTCGCGTACCCGCGAACGGGAGGTGACCGGCGAGAGGAAGATTTCGACCTCTTCGCCCGTTGCCGCATACACCGATTGCAGGTACATCGAAACCAGCAACGAGATCGCCGTCACCTGTCCCGTGTTCGTTGCCGTCGCGAGCGCATCTTTGTGATGAACGCGAAGCATCTCCCAGCGGGCCGGTTGACCCTCGCTGGTGTACACCGGGCTCACGCGTAGCCCCTGCCATAATTCGCAAAGCCCGCGCAGCACCGCCGCCTCGGTGAGTTCACGGCCCAACACTTCCCGGGCTTCGCCGGCAGTCATGCTGCCGTCCTTCTCCAGGGCCTTCCACAACTCCAACACCAGGGGAGACACCTTGTGCCCTCCGGATTTTTGCGGAGCGTGCTTCCAGTCCGCATCCGCGCGCAGGGAGAGCACAAACGGCAGCGCTTCTTTGCTGGCGAGAAAATCCGGTTGCTCGGTGGCGGTGCCCAGCAGATTCAGCGGGACCACCGTGCCGGCATCCACCAATCGGATCAGCAGACTCTGCGCGGTGGCGAGTGCTTCTGCACCGGGGGTCGATTGACGTGCGCCCACGCAGGCTTCGACAAACGACGGCGCGGGCGCGGGCAGTTGCGCGTGCCGCGGCAGGTACAGACAAAGCGGATGCTGCTGAAACCAGCTCTGCGCATCGTCAAGCGTCAGCAGAGGGTCTTGCTTCTGCCGCCAATGGGCGGCGCGGGCTATTTGGAGTTGTTCGGCTATCAAGAGAAAATTCCTTCTTCGAGGGGGCGTGACCCGCCGCGCTCAATGCGGCGAGAATTCCGCTGCCGCAGCCTGGAGACGCTGGATCAGATTCGATGAAATGCCCGCTGGATGTCTTTCCAAGCATACCGCAGTACGATTGGCCGGCCATGCGGGCAACTGGTCGGATGCTCGGTGGCTGCCAACTCAGCAATCAGCCATTCCATGCGCGCGGTATCGAGGGGCGTGTTGATCTTGATGGCCGCGTGGCAGGCGAGCGAAGCCGCGATGCGGGTGCGGGCGGCCAGCAAATTCTCTGACTGCTCCCGCGCATCGGTCTGTTCCAAGACTTCCACCAGCATGCGTTCCAGCGCCGCGCCCTCCAGACCCACGGGCGCGGCCTTTACAGCGATGGTGCGGGGCCCAAACGGCTCCACTTCAAAGCCGTTTGCTTCCAGTTCACGGGCGATTGCGGCAAAGGTCACCATCTGCGCGGGTAACAGATCAAGCAGCATGGGCATCAGCAGCCGTTGCCGTTGCACCTGCTCCACGCGGCGCTCCCGCATGACGCGCTCAAACAAGACCCGCTCATGGGCGACATGTTGATCAATGATCCACAGCCCTTCCTGGTTCACCGCAAGGATGAACGAATCGCGCAGTTGGCCCAGCGGCCGCAGCGATGCCAGGCTGTGCAGGGAAGGGGACGCTTCCTGTTCGAGCGATTCGACCTCGAGCCCGGCCAGCGAAGAAGGGCATCCGGGGGAGGGGCGTCCATTGCTGGCCAGGCGGGTTTCTGCTGTGTGGGCAGGCGACCTTTCGAAAGCAGCCAACGGAGCTGGTGCAGCCACAACGGAAGCCTCCGGACTTGCGCCCGTAGGGGATGCAAAGTCGGGAACCGTGAGAGGCGCAAACGGCAGCACGCCGGGCGTGGGAACGATTGGCGAAGGGGTTAAACGGAATCCCTCCGGCTGCTGCCCTTCATCCGGAGGGTCTGTCAGCTCAGGGGCACTGGAGAAGGCGCCTGGCGACCACTCGGGCGTAGACGGGGGCGACGCGTTTGGCGACAGGGAAGGCACCAGCGCCGGGGCCGCATCGGGGTGTGCCTGCAGGGCATGCAGAAATCCCGCCGCCGGCCGCCCCACAGTCAACTTGTTGCGAATGCTGTCGCGCACCAGGTCGTGCAGCCATGACGGCTGGCGAAAGCGGACCTCGGTCTTGGCCGGGTGAACATTTACGTCGACTTCCTGCGGCGGCATCTCGACAAAAAGCAGCACCACGGGAAATGAGGTCGGCGGCAGAATGTTCCGATAGGCTTCGCTGACCGCGTGCATCAGCAGCCGGTCGCGCACCAGCCGGCGGTTGACAAAGCAATAAATGGAATTCCGGTTGAGCTTCTGCAACTCCGGCTTGGACGCAAAGCCGGTAATGTGCAGCCAGCCGGGCTCGGGCGTTTGATAATCCGCAGGCCGCCGCCAGGGCGCCGGCTCGGGCAGCCCGCCGCGTTCGAGCGCGACTTCTGCCGCCAGTGGCAGCAACTGATCCAGGGTGTCCTTGCCGAAGATCTGGTAGATGCGTTCCTCTGACTGCCGCACCGGGGGCGCGATCAGCAGGGCATGCGTGGCGGAATGCAGCTCGAAATGTTTGCCCGGATGCGCGAGCGCGTAATGCGTAACCAGGGCGGTCACGTGTGCCAACTCCGTGTTTTCCGCTTTGAGAAATTTGCGGCGCGCCGGGGTGTTGAAGAACAGGTCGCGTACGGTAAGCGTGGTACCGGCCGGCGCCCCCGCATCTTCACACACCAACAGCTTGCCACCGGCGATTTCCATGCGCGTGCCGGCAGCCTCTTCCGCCGCCCGGGTCAATAATTCCACGCGCGCGATCGAAGCAATCGAGGGCAGCGCTTCGCCGCGAAAGCCCAGGGTGGCGATCGAGAGCAGGTCATCACTCGAACGCAGTTTGGAGGTGGCATGCCGTTCGAATGCCAGCAAGGCGTCGTCGCGCAACATGCCGCATCCGTTATCGGCGACGCGAATCAGTTTGCGGCCACCGCCTTCGACGTGCACATCGATCCGCGTGGCGCCCGCATCGAGCGCGTTCTCCAGCAGTTCTTTGACCACCGAGGCCGGCCGGTCAACTACTTCCCCGGCAGCGATCTGGTTAGCCACCTGATCGCTCAGAATGTGAATACGGCCCATACTGGAGTCTCTCTGGCTACTCTAGCAGCACGGACGACCGATGCATGGGGCACTGCAGGGCCCGGTCGCGGGACAGTCCGTGCAGGGGAAAGGCTTTCCTCGAATGGGACGAGCACGAAATGCCCGAGCACATGAAAACGTCGGCGCACATCAAACCGCCCGCGGCGGTCCCAGAAGGATCGACACGGGCGGCTCAGGGTTTCTTGTTTGTTGATTCGTACGAGTGGCGTTACCGGCCGGAGCGCACCCTGCGTGGAAGCGCCTGGGTGGCCTTGGTCTTGCCCGCGCTTTTGACCCGCGGGCGCGCCAGTGCGTCTTCGCGTGCGGCAGTGTTTTCTCTCAGCGTATCGCCCAGCACATGCAGCCGGAGGAAGTTGGTAGACCCCGATTTGGTTCGCGTCCCCGCAACAATGCCAAGAATTTGCCGTGGCAGCACGTGTCCGCCGGCTTCGAGTAATCGCTCGGCCGTTTCCACCATCTGTTCCGCCGTTGCCAGCTTGTTGCACAGGATCGGTTGTACGCCCCACAACAAGCCCATGCGGTTAATCACTCGCTGCACGCTGCTCAGGCCAAAAATGGGCGACTTGGGCCGGTACTTCGACAATTGCCGCGCCGTGGTGCCGGTCTCGGTGAACACCGCAATCGCGCTGATATCCAGATCCTCGGCGGCGTGGGCCATCGATTCGCAAATCGTCTCTGCCACTGATAGACGGACGTGCCCGGGTTGACCGCGCTCGCTCATGCTCACCAGCGGCTCCTGGCTCTCTGTCTCGAGCACGATCTTGGCCATCATCTTGATTGCCTCTACCGGATACTTGCCGGCTGCCGTCTCTGCCGACAACATCACGGCATCGGTGCCGTCGTAGATCGCGTTGGCCACGTCGCTGGCTTCCGCGCGCGTGGGGCGGGGGTTCTCAATCATCGACTCCAGCATTTGGGTGGCGGTAATCACCGGCTTGCGATAGTCGCGCGCCCTGCGGATGACCAGCTTCTGGATCGCCGGCACCTTTTCGGGCGGCATCTCGACGCCCAGGTCGCCACGCGCCACCATCACGCCATCGGCGGCTTCGAGAATGCTTTCCAGGTGCTCAATCGCCTGCGGCTTTTCGAGCTTGGCAATAATCCAGGTTTCCGCGCCCATGCTGGTGATGCGATGGCGCACCAGCCGGACGTCCTCGGCGGTGCGCACAAAGGAAACGGCAATCGCATCGACGCCGCTGCGAATCGCGAACTCCAGATCTACTTCGTCCTTGGCGGTCAGCGAGGGCACCCGCACCGGGATGCCCGGCAGATTGATGCCTTTGTGCTCGCCCAACAGGCCGCCGTTGATGACTTCACACTCGGTGTCCTGCCCATGAATGGCCAGCACATGCAGTTCTATTAACCCGTCGGAGAGCAGAATACGCGCGCCCGGTTCCAGGTTCTCGGCCAGCGTAGGAAAGGTGGTGGCGATCAGGTTCGCGGTGCCGGCGATGTCGCGCGGCGTGATGGTCAATTTCTGCCCGGCCTTCAACTGCACGGGAATCCGGTTCTTGAGCCGCCCGGTGCGGATTTTCGGACCCTGCAGGTCGCCCAGGATACAAAGCGGCTTGCCCTCGTCCTGCGATACCTTGCGGACCATTTCAATCAGTTTCAATTTCTCGGGGTGGGTGCCGTGGGAGAAGTTCAGCCGGGCTACATCGAGACCCGCCCGTACCAGGTCGCGGAAAACGGATTCGGTATTACACGAAGGGCCCAGGGTGGCCACGATCTTGGCCCGGCGGCGTGGCTCGTTGGGAAGGGTAGTGCCAGGTTCCATCAGGGTAAAACTCATGTGTCCCTCATACAGCATCCGGAAACGGTGACCGCGACCGGTAACGCAATTCTACGCGCACGCCCTGTTTGCGCGATGCCTGCAAGCGCACGGTCTGCTCATTTTTGCCGCGAAGGTTCATCCCATGACAAGTCCGCTGCCAAGTCCGCCGGTTAACCGGAGACGCGCCGCTTGGTCTCGATGGAGGAAGCGACGGTTTCCTGCGGAACCCACGGCTTGCCGGAGCGGATCGGCTTGGGAAATACGTGCGCGTTTAATTCAGCGCCTAACAACACGCTGACCGTGGCGATATAGAGCCAGACCAGGGTGGCCACCACGGCGCCCAGTGGGCCGTAAACCACGGAGTA
Source organism: uncultured Acetobacteraceae bacterium (assembly GCA_964657465.1). Taxonomy (GTDB): domain Bacteria; phylum Acidobacteriota; class Terriglobia; order Terriglobales; family Acidobacteriaceae; genus PALSA-350. Next base: position 6,349 of record CAZZVD010000034.1, read on the forward strand.
GTCGGCGAACCGGGTCAGGTAAAACCCGAACGCCAGGGTAGCCAAAAACCAGGTCAGGGCGGCCCCTGAGGCGCCCGGCATTACCCGCTTCCAGGACTGGCGCCGAGGCGTGCCGAAGTGGTAGACCATCGCCAATACCACGATGGTGGTAAGCAGACCAATCGACCAGCGCACCACCCGCCAGGCAAATAACACCACAGGACCGAGCACCTGATAGCTGTTGCTGATTGCCCACTCTTCGATTTGATGGCCAAACGCAATCATCAGTGTGGCAAAACCGAGGGGCACCAGGCAGGACGGCACCAGGGCCAGCGCCACCAGGTGCGAAACCCAGAAGTTCCATTCATTGCGAGGCAGATCGTAAGCCCGGCGAAAGCCTTCCATTAACGACTGCATCATGCCCATGGCGGCAAACAAGCTAACCAGGATCGAAGAAGCGATCACTTGTTCGGAACGCGCTTTCTCGTTGGTGAAGTAGGCCTGCAACAGGGTCATTGTGTCCTGCGGCAGCACTTCAGAAAAGGCCGCGCGCATTTCGCCGCGCAGCGTATCCGACTCCGGGGTGAGCGCCAGCAGGGTGGTCAGTACCAGGATTGCGGGAAAAAGACACAGGATGGCCGAGTAAGCCGCGCCTTTCGCGGTGCCGAACACGTCGTGTGAGAGCGACGCCAGCAGTGCTACCCGGAACCGGTTAAAGCCTTCCCCCATGCTAACGAAGTTACATGATCGGCCGTGCGGGGCCAAGAAGGCCGCCTCAGGGCGCCGGTTACCCTTTCCACTGTTGCAGGAAGGCGGTCACCGACGCCGAATCCATGGTGCGGATGGCTTCAAATTCACCATGACGCTGGCTGTAGACCAGCTGGCCATCGGGCGCGAGCACCGCAAGCGCGGGTACGCCTTTGTTGAGGGGAACGCCGTAGCGAGCGGCGATTCCCAGATTCTGGTCGAAGCGGCCGATATTGACTGGCACCAGGATGTAGTGGCTGTCGAGGAGTGGCCGGTTGGTCGCGTCGTGAAAGTACATTTCCAGTACCTGGCAGTCGCCGCACCAGTTTCCGCCGAAGTCGAGCAGCACCCGCTTGTTCTCTTTGCCTGCCCGGGCCAGGGCAGCGGTGATATCCGACTCCGCTTGCCCGCCATCCGGGTAAATCTCGACCCGGCCGGGGGCGACGCTTTCACGGGTCGACTCGGCTGGCTGCCCGTGATGGCGCACATAGCTGCGCCAGGCCACGAGACACCCGATCAGGAGTGCGCATACGATAGCGAACGTCGGGAACCACCTCTTCTGCGACGCCATGGGTCCTACCCCCTCCTTCTAACTTGCCACAGACGTTTGGCTTGAGTGGGGTACATCTAACCCCCACCCTCGATCGTCAGAACGCCGAATACCCGAATTCAATAGGGGGCGAGCGTGTACGGAAAGGTAAACCGGCCCAACTGAATGAGGGGTCGCTCCGAGGGAGGGTAGATGCGAAATGACTCCACTCGCGTGATGGCCAGGTTGCGCGTGGCCTCCACTGAACCCAAAGCCTTGCCGCTTTGCGCGAGGTAGAAGGTTACGCGCAGTGCGTCGGGCGAGCGTGTCCATCCCAGCAGGTATTGTCCGGGAGGCAGAAGCAGCTCCCCTACTTTCAAGGGCACCTGGCAAAGGAAGTAGTGGGAGTACTTGCCCTCGGCGGAATAGCCGGCGGTGATCAGCACCACTCCCGCGATCGCATGGCCCTTGCCATCGGTGATGCCGGAAGCCGTGCGGAATTCTGTTTCAATACGCTCGCTGACTACGGGCGCACGCGCCGGGATCAGCGCATGCAGTTCCTGGGCGGTGGCGTTGCGCCAGTTCGCTCCCCGGCTTTCGGGCCTGGAGAACGCCTGCAGGCTACTCAGGCCGCACATCACCGCGAACAGGCAGCACACCGTCCTTCGACCAATGCTAGTCAAGGTGCACGATTCCTCTCTGCAAGGCTGTGGTCGCCGCCTGGGTACGATCGGTGACGCCCAGCTTGCTTAGAAGGCTATTGATGTGGGTCTTCACGGTCGCCTCGGAGATAAAGAGCGCCGCAGCGATCTCCTTGTTGCTGTTGCCGCCCACGATCAGCCGCAGCACCTCGGTTTCGCGGGAGGTCAGCGCGGGCGCTCCCATGCGCTCGGCCAGTCGTTCGGCAACGGGCGCCGGGATGCGGGTCCTGCCCCCGTGCACGGAGCGGATCGCGTCCATCAATTCCTCACCCGTCATGCCTTTCAGCAGGTAACCTCGTGCGCCTGCCTGCAGCGCACGATAGATATCCTCATCGCCGTCGAACGTGGTGAGCACGATGATGCGGGCCTGGGGAAAGGCCGCGCGGATCTTTACGATCGCGTCCACCCCATTCATCTGGGGCAGCCGCAGGTCCATCAACGTGATGTCTGGCTGGTGCCTGCTGAACAGGTCAACCGCCTGCAGCCCGTCGCCGGCCTGGGCTATCACAGAGAAGCCGGGTACCGTGCCCAGCAAAGCCGCCAGTCCTTGGCGCACCACGGCATGGTCTTCCACAATCATGATGCGGATCTCGGGATCGTTCATCGACTACCTTTCTTTCTGCCAGCAGGGTTCACGCGAGCGGCGCCTCGACGGAAATGTGGGTGCCTTTGCCGGGCGCGCTCTCTACGCCCAGCGTGGCGCCAATCTGTGCCGCCCGCTCCTGCATGCCGCGCAAGCCGTAGTGACCGTCGGGGCTGTTGTTACCGGGCAGCGGCGCAAACCCGCGGCCATCGTCTACCACCTGCAGGAGCATGCGCCGGGCCTCGTAGATCAGTTGCACATCGATGCGGGTAGCCGCGGCGTGCCGCACAGCATTCGCCACCGCCTCCTGGGCAATGCGCAGCAACTCGTCTTCCGTCGTTCGCGGCAGCGGACGATAGGTTCCTTTCACCTGAAGGTACACCTTGGCGGCAGAGCCGCTGGCGATGCGATTGCAACTGCGGGTCAGGCGCCCGGGCAGGTCTTCGGCCACGGTATTTTGCGAGCGAAGATCCCAGATGGACGAGCGTGCTTCTGCCAGGCTTTCGCGCACCAGTGCGCGAGCCCGGTCCAGGTGCTCCCAGGCTGGCTGCGCGCTCCGCTCGCTGCCACCAGTGAGCAGGCGGGCGACCAGTTCCAGATGGACGGAGATACCCACAAACCCCTGGGCTAATGTGTCGTGAATCTCCCGTGCCAGGCGGCCGCGCTCGGCCAGCACGGCACCAAATTGGGCTTCTACCTGGCGCACGCGCCAGCGGTAGGCCAGATAGCCCAGCAAAAGGGAAGCGAGAAGAAGGGCGGCGTAGAACCAGTACGTCTGGTAATAGTGCGGCAGCAGGCGCAATGCCAGCGTGGCCCCGGTGCCATTCCAGACACCATCCCCATTGGCCGCCAGAACCTGAAATCGGTAGTGGCCGGGAGGCAGGTTGGTGTAAAAGGCGGCGCGCCGGGTGCCCGCCTCGATCCAGCTGTGATCGAAGCCCAGTAAGCGGTACCGGTACTGCACCTTCTGCGGGGCTGCAAAACTCAGGCCGGCATAGTGAAATTCCAAGCGGCTGGCCCCGGGCTGCAGCGTCAGCTCCTCTTCAAGCGCGCGCTGGCGGTCATCCACGAGTACAGTTTCGATCACCACCGGTGGCGGCACTCCGTTGGCCTGGGCGTGCTCGGGATCGATCACGCTCACGCCGTCGAGGGTGGCAAACCACAGCGTGCCATCGTGCAGTCGCCAGGCAGCGGGGTGCCCGCCCCCGCTGCACTCGCGAATGTTCATGCCATCCGCAGTTCCGTACGCCGCGACCGCCGGCGGTTCGCCCGCTCCCCTGCCGGGCAGAGTGAGACGGTAGATGCCTGTAGGCGCGCTCAGCCAGAGACGTCCTTCGTGATCTTCCAGCATGGAGTAAATCGTGGCGGGCAGGGCATGCCCCAGCTCCGGAAAGGCCAGACGAATGCCGTGGCCGAAATGATGCAGGCCGCCACCGTTGGTGCCCAGCCAGAGGCCGCCGTTAGCGGCTGGCGCAATGGTGGTCACGGTGTTGTTGGCCAGACCAGGTGGAATGGTCAAGTTGGTGAATCGGCCATCGCGAAGACGGCTGAGCCCGCCGGAGGTGCCAATCCATAGATTGTCCGCGAAATTGTTCGCGAATCGGCCCGCGCTCGTGCCGGGCTGTGCGCCATCACGGAAGATCACCCCAATCAAGTCGCTCCCCAGGCCCTCCATCATGGAATAGCTGGTGAACTTCCCCCCCACCCGGTGCCCCAGCCCGTGCCGGGTGCCAATCCACAGGCTGCCGTCGCGGTCGGTATACAGTGAGCGGATGAAGTCGTCGGGCAGACCGTCGGCTGCAGTAAATCGCGTGACCTGCACCTTTCGCCAGTTGTCCGCTGCAGTCCCTGTGGGATGCAGCAGGTTCAGCCCGTCGGGCGTGCCTACCCACAGGTCCCTGCCTGCCCCGCTGGCTAGCGCCAGAATCACATTGCTGGAAAGGCCGTCGGCGGTGGAATAGTGGGCAAAGCCGCTCGCTGTCCGTCGGTTCAGGCCGGCACCATCCGTGCCGATCCACAAAGTGCCGTCGCCCCCCTGAAACACTGAGCGCACAAAATTGCCGGACAGCCCGTCGCGCGTGCTGTAGGTGATGAACTTCTGATCGCGCAGGAGGTTCAGGCCGCCTGACTCCGTGCCGAGCCACAGGTCGCCTTCGCGGTCCTCAAAAAACGCGAGCACCCGGTTGCTGGCCAACTCGGAACCGGGAGCCAACCCCTGCCACCGCTCCCCTTGCCAGCGCAGAACACCTCGATCCGTACTCGCCCACACGGTGCCCTGGCGGTCGCGGAAGAAACGATCGGCCCGGGCGCGATGGCCATCAGCAGAGAACGGCTGAACCGGTGAACCGTCGGGGGCGCCCTGCGCGGTCAGACGAGTGATTCCATCGCTGGTGCCCATCCACAAGGTGCCCTCGGCGGTGGCCAACAGGGCGGTGATCTCCGGTTTGGCGGCCGCCGGGCCCAGCAGCACCGGGGAAACAGCGCCCTGGGTCCATCGATAGAGCCCTTCATTGCTGCCAATCCACAGGGCCTGGTGGGCAAAGACCAGGGCCTGCACCGGAACCCCGGTGAGCAGGTGGGCGGCCAGCCTGGGTGAGTCGCTCCCAGGTTGCAGCAGGAACACACCGCTATTGCTGCCCAGCCACAACCCCCCCTGGCCGTCTTCCGCGACTGCCTGGCGGTTGAGGGGGACGGCGGCCTGCGCGTCGGCCACCGGCAAGAACCGATTGCCATTCAGCCAGGCAGGGCCGCCGGCGGTCATGGCCCAAAGGCGATGCTGCGTGTCCTGATAGCTGAACCAGACCGTAGCTGCGGGCAAACCCTGTCGCATCGTGTAGGCAGTGAAGGTGCCCGCCTGATAGCGCAGTAGGCCGGTCCCGGTGCTGATCCACAGCGCACCCTGCGCGTCCTGCTGAAGGTCGTAGACAAGATCGCTTTGGAACTGCGGCGTGTTCTCGACGTTGAAGGTCACGAAGTCGATGCCATCAAACCGCACCAACCCACCTTCGGTTCCCAGCCACAGATAACCGTCCGCAGTTTGCAGGACAGAACGCACCGTATTCTGGGGCAGGCCGGAGTCGGTTCGCCATACCTGGTAACCGTAGTGGTCGAGCGCTCGATGAGGGTCGAGGGCCCAGGCTACCGGCGAAAGCAGGATCAAAAAGAGAGCGAGGCAGAGCGCAATGGTTAGTGTCGATTTCCGGCTCGCCCGACCCTCGATCATCGTCCTCAGAGCAGACTCTCTTTCCTGACTTACTGAGCGGGGCCCATGAAATAGCAAGAAAAGCGAGCAAAAAAAAAGCGCCCAGTCAGGGCGCTTTGGAGAATCAGTATGTCGTACCTAACTTCTTCAAGATAGTGGCGCCCGGCCCCAGGGTCTTGGACCCTGGGAAGGAATTTGCTCTCATACTTTTGGTGGAGGCAGCCGGTCACTAGGGCCGAACGGGTACGCCGATTACGTTCGTCTTGGGTGGTTCTACCTTGGCTGGAGGATCCTGTTTTTCCCAGATCATGGTAGCTGGAGGATCACCAGGGGCGCCGCCTACTTCTTTGAGCGTTTTCAGATCGTCCGCGGCGATGGTGTAGACCGAGGAAGAGGTCGTCGCTCCATTCAACTTCTGCACCAGGTGCAGGCTGTAAGGTCCCACGCGGGTGAGCGACAGCCGCAGTCCGGTGGGCAGATCGGGCCCTGCAACCGCAGTATCCTTGCCATCCAGGGTGAGATCGGCGCGCGCTTTCATTGAGGGCACCTGAAACTCCAGCCGGTCCACGCCCAGGTCACGGATGATGAGTTCATTCGGCGAGCTGAGGGTGACCGCCGTGCTCTTCCAGGTCCCCAAGAGGCCGGCCGTGCCGGCAGTGCGCGCATAGTTCGACGTGTCGGTGTACAGGTCCCCATTCGCCTTGGCGCCGCTAGTGGTGACGGTCAGGGTCTTACTGTCAGGGGATAGCTTCCAGTTGTCGATCCAGAGAAGCTTGTTATCGAGTTTGCGGTACTCCGTCGTCCAGCTATCGGGCGCGGTCTGCCGCCAGATAGCCGCATCTCCGGAGGGCAGCGCGTAGGTCTTGCCGTCGGTGCGAAAGGAATAGGTGGTGCCGCCCGAAGTCAATTGCATCGAGTCGCCCGCTGCAGGGATGAACGTCAGGGTGTCGCCGGCCAGTTGGCTCTTTTCCACGCTGAGTTTCCAGATTCCGGCAAACGGGCTTTGCGCGGTCGCAGTGCCGACGGCGGCAAGAAAAGGGAACAGCAACAGTGCAGCAAAAGCGTGTCGTACTCGCATAAGGCCTCCACGCGGGGTTCGCGGGCCGGGTTCAGTGGGTCGTGTAATAGCCATTAGAGCACTTCTGAGGACGTGTTTCGCACCAGGAAAACGCTCCTGTTGATTACTGAGGATCACTGGAAGGGGGGATACTACGGTCTGCCGACGTGCTTTTGGCAGGGACGCGCTTCGCTGCGAGAACCCGGTTCGTATCAGGGCACGACTTTCAGTCGTGCCAAAGCTTGCGGATGTGACGGGCTAGTGGCGCTGGCTGATACCCGCGTGTGTGCGTTTGAGCGACATGCGTATGCCGGCTTGCCGCCGGTGTTTGCCTTACGCCGCAGGCACTCCCGGCCAACGTCCGTAGTCAGCCCCTGCGCACAACCACTCAATGAGCCTTCTTGTGGAGCGCCGCTGAATCCCACATCTCGCGAAAAACGAGCGAGATGTGGGGCACCCGGGTCTTGTTACCGGGATTGAGTGCAAGGCGGCGAATCTGGCTATTGCGC
>CAZZVD010000034.1:13755-29252 GCA_964657465.1 uncultured Acetobacteraceae bacterium
CTATTGCGCTGAGTTAACCTCCCAGCAAGCAGACCCCTGGGACAGTAACCCACCCGGGTCTTGTTACCGGGATTGAGTGCAAGGCGGCGAATCTGGCTATTGCGCTGAGTTAACCTCCCAGCAAGCAGACCCCTGGGACAGTAACCCACCCCGGGTGCCCCATATCTCGCTCGTCCTTCGCGAGATGTGGGATTCAGCGGCGCTCCACAAGAAGGCTCATTGAGTGGTGTACGCAGTGGCTAAAGCCCATAAGGTTGCCAGGCTTTGCAGCACGACTAAAGCTGTGCCCTGATACGAAGCCCCGATACGAGGTCCGATGCAAGTTGTAACAGTGGCTGGAAGTGATCTCAGACAGCCTCACATCTCTGTGCTAATCGTCGTCGTCAGGGCTGGCGATGCGGCGCGCGGTAAAGCTGTGCAGGTGCAGCCGCCGCTGCAGATCCGGACCGAATTCCTGCACCAGGTGGCTGACCAGGATCTCCCCCATCTGCTCATGACCGAACTGGATGCCCTGCACCATGGGATTGAACTGCCGGTGCGGAAACCAGAGGGTCGACACCATGCCGGAGCCGTAAGCGCTGGCGATCTGGGGCACGTCCAGCATTAGGCGGCCGTCCTGACGGTTGGCGACGAATGTCATTCTCAGCGCGTGCGCGCTGCGCTGCACCCTGCCCTGACATTTGCAGACGGCATAGCGCGGATCGAGGCCGGTGAAAGCGGACAGGGCGTCGTGTATAGCGTTGCGGGCGGCCAATTGCCCATATTCGCTGGCGAAGCGGCGCGTGTAGCCGTTGCCGTCGCCATCCCACTTGAGCGGAGTATGCCGCAGTTGATCCACCAGAGCGCCGGCGCCCACACCGACCCACAATCCCGGCGTAGCGTAGGTCTCACTCCAGAACAGGAGCAAACGGTCTTTCCCGGTGAGCGGTACCGGGGTGGCTGGCATTTCCTCCAAAGGAGTGGGAAGCGCCTGGCGAATCACCGGCATCACGTGGAACGCTTGCTCCATCGCGGGGTGCGTGCCGCCCAGCAGTTCAGGGAAGAGCCCATCTCCACCGGGGGCCGCTTCGCTCGCCACCAGCACCGCGCCGGCGGGCAGCGCTTGCGCGAGCGCCGAGAGCTCTGTGCCCAGGCCCAGCGTGAACAACAAAGCGAGTTGGCAATACTTCCCAGGAATTCCCATAGGTTTCACCAGCACGCTCAGAATGGCAGTACCGGATTGGGATCGCAAGCAAACATCCGTACCGTGCCCTTACGAAAGCGGCGCATTCTCGTTCCGCCGGGGCTGGGGCATACCACCTTCTATGCATGCGCAGGGCTTTTTGACGGGTGAAGCGAGGTTGCCTCCCACTGCGGTAACCATGCGGCCGCACGCCGGTCACGGGTCTATGGGGTAAGCAAAGCAAACCGGTCCACGTCGACCAGGCCAAAGTCCGTGATCTTGAGGTGGGGGATGACGGGCAGCGGCAAAAAGGCGAGATGCAGGAACGGTTCCGCGAGCCCGCAGCCCATCCTCTGGGTCGCGGTGCGCAGTGCATAAAGGTCCTGCCGCACTGTCTCGAACGGTTGCAGGCTCATCAAGCCGGCGAACGGCAGAGCGAGCTCCGCCAGTACGCGCCCACCCTGCACTGCGACGAAGCCGCCTCCCAAGGCAATCAATCGATTCACTGCGACTGCCATATCCTCGTCGGTCGCGCCCACGACACAGACATTGTGGCTGTCGTGCCCGACTGACGAAGCCAGCGCGCCCTGGGGAAAGCCGAACCCCCGCACGAACCCACGGCCTATGTTTCCGTTCTTCCCGTGGCGTTCCAGCACGCAAACCTTAAGCAGATCGTGCGCCGGGTCGGCATGCCTCTGACCATTGCGATAGGGCAGCGTTGCCTCCAGCCGCGCAGTCAGGATCTTGCCTGGGATGATGCCAATTACCGGGGTTGCGGGGCCTGTGGCCGGTGTATGGAACGTCTCTGCCGTGACGGGCGCCAGGCGCACGGTGTGGCCGCCCGGTGGAGGCGGGGACTGGCGGCCGGCAAACATTTCTGCACCGACGGCACGGCCCTCGCGAAACACCGTGTGCACGGCACAGCTTTCCAGATCGTCGAGCAGGAGAAAGTCCGCCAGGTAGCCGGGTGCGAGCAGGCCGCGATCGCGCAAACCGAAGCCGCGGGCAGCCGACCAGGTCGCGGTGCGATACACCGCGGCGGTGGGCGCGCCGAGCGCGATTGCGCGGCGCACCATGTGATCGACGTGGCCTTCCTCATGAATATCCAGCGGGTTGCGATCGTCGGTGCAGAAGCCGAGAAACGGGGAAGAGAAGTCGTCGATCAACGCGACCAGGCCGCCGAGGTCTTTCGAGACCGAGCCTTCGCGAATGAGCACCTGCATGCCCTTGGCCAGCTTTTCCCGCCCCTCCGCCAGGTTTGTGGTCTCGTGACAGTTACGAATGCCGCAGGAGAGATACGCGTTGAGTGCGTGACTGCTCAATAACGGAGCGTGGCCGTCGATGTGCTGACCGGCAAACGCCGCCAGCTTGTTGAGGCACTCGGGGTCTTTGTTCAGGACGCCGGGGACGTTCATGAACTCCGCCAGGCCAATCACCTGGGGGTGATGGCGATGCGGCAGCAGGTCGGCTGCGAGGAGCTGTGCGCCGGAGGTTTCAAGTTGCGTGGCCGGCACGCAGGAAGAAAGCTGTACCCGCAGATCGAGCGCGGTGTGCCGGGCGCTGTCGAGAAAGTACTGCAGCCCCGGGAGGCCGAGCACATTGCAGATCTCGTGTGGATCGCAGACGACCGTGGTGACGCCATGGGGCAGAACGCAACGGTCAAACTCCGCCGGTGTGACCAGTGTGCTCTCGCAGTGCACGTGGCTATCGATGAAGCCGGGAACGGCGAAACGGCCTTTCGCATCGATCTCCACAACGCCTCGATATTGATCGTGGGTACCGACAATGATGGAACCGCAGACGGCGATGTCTCCCGTGTCCACGGATCCCGTGACCAGGTTCAGGATGCGTGCGTTGCGCACCACCAGGTCTGCGGGTGCGTTGCCCAGTGCCTGATCGATCTGCCGTGCCAGTCGCTCTCTCATCGGGGTGTGTGCTCTGTATTATAGGGGCGGCTTTTGGTTGAGTTTGTTCATAGGTCTCCTAAAACCGTGCGACACCCGCCTGCCCACTTCTTCGTGAACTCGTCGAACCCACGCGGCAGCGAGGAGTAAGCTAGCATCTGGCCAGGTCCCTGCGATGCCGACCTTTAATCCCGCAAAGAAGAAGATCCGCAGTTGGCAACGGCGCGTGCGCCAGTCGCGCATGGTGGCCAAAGCGCTCAAGTCTACGCACCATCCCATCCTGGCGCACATCGTGCCCATGCGCCGCTGCAATCTTGCCTGCACCTATTGCAACGAATACGACAAAGTATCTGACCCGGTAGCTACGGCAGAGATGCTGCGACGCGTGGAGCTCCTGGCGCACATGGGCACCAGCATCATCACCGTCAGTGGTGGGGAACCGCTGCTGCATCCGGACCTCGACGAGATGATCCGCGCGATCCGCAGCCATGGCGCGATTGCCACGATCATCACCAACGGTTACCTCTTGACCCCGGAACGCATCCAGCGGCTCAATCGTGCCGGCCTCGAGCATCTGCAGATCTCCATTGACAATGTCGTGCCCGATGAAGTTTCCAAAAAGAGCCTGAAAGTGCTCGACAAGAAACTGCAGTGGCTGGCGGAGTTCGCCCAGTTCGACGTAAACATCAACTCTGTGCTGGGTGGAGGCATGGCCCATCCGGAAGACGCGTTGACCATCACCCGCCGCGCCCTGGAACTCGGCTTCGAAACGTCCGTCGGCATCCTGCATGATCACAGCGGCCAACTGGAACCGTTGGGTGCAAAAGAACGCGCCGTCTACGACCAAATTCTGCAGGAGCGCAAACCCGCGATGTTTGCCTTCGCCTACGACAACCTCTTCCACAACAATCTAGCGCTCGGCCAGGCCAACGACTGGCAGTGCCGCGCCGGCAGCCGCTATCTCTACATCTGCGAGCAGGGGCTGGTGCACTACTGCTCGCAGCAGCGCGGCTCCCCGGCAATTCCGCTGGCCGAGTACACCCAGGCAGACCTCGACCGGGAGTACTCCACGCAGAAGCCGTGCGCTCCGTTCTGCACCGTCTCCTGCGTGCATCGTGTGGCCATGCTCGACCTGATGCGCAATCAACCCCGCGAAGCCCTGCCGCGTTTTTTCCCACCGGCCGTGCCCGGCGGTCCCGCGGCCTTACCCCCGGGCGTGCAGGTGCTGACCAACATCTTTCTCCCTCCCGTCAGTGGGCAACCACCGAGCACCGCGCGCAAGCTGGCCGCGGGTGCGGCCATGAAATTATTCGGTGTCAGGTAAGCGGCTTACAACGACGAGTAGCAGGCAAGAAAGACGATCACCGCCGTCAGTGCGCCCGTCAGCACGTCAAGCGCATAGTGGTACCGCCCGATCACCGCGCCCAGCGCAATCCATATGGCGAGCAGCAGAAACAGCACGCCCACAGCAGGCGTGTAGTGCAGCAGGACCAGGGACATGGCAAAAGAAGAGGCCACGTGCGCACTGGGAAACGAGATGGCGTGAATGCTGCCGTGCTTGAGAATCCAGCGGTTGAACAAGCGCGTTTTGCCGGGTTGGTTGCGGGCAGGCGCGCCGGCGAGCAGATCGCGCGGCGGCAGTGCCGGCACAAACGGCGTCATTGCGTAACAGAGATAGGTTGCTATCAGCACCACCAGCCAGAATCCCGGGACGTTGCGGCGTTGCCCTACGGCGTAAAGCGCTACCAGGCCCACTGGCACCATGGGGTAGCAGAACAAGTAGCCAACTTCCAGCAGCGCACCGAACGGGGTGCGCGGGGTGCCCGCCGTGCGAGCGACGCCGGGCAACAGCCACTGATCGAATAGCAGCAGCCGCTTCTCCAGCGCAGGGTCCGATGCCTGAAAAAATTGGCCGGTCTGCCAATACGGCACAAGAAAAAGCGCAACCGTGAGAAAGTCACGCAGGCTCTCGACGTACGATGCCGGCCAGAAGTGCGCGCTGAGGCGCGCGAGGGTCACCGCGACCAGCGGCACGAGCGCCAGCAGGGTGATAAGCCAGCGGCGTCGCAAAGGTAACGGCCGCTTTGCCACGGATGGCTGCAGCCAGGCGGCCGCGGCCAGCACGATCGCAAACCCGACTTGGATCCACTCCGAGGTGCGCATCGTGCTTGCCGGACGCCTTTCCTACCCGTTCATTACTGGCCCAAGGACGCGGTTTTTGTGCCGGTGTAGGTGACCCGCCAGATGGTGTTGGATCCATCGTCCGATACCAGCAGCGAACCATCTTGCGCGACCGCGATGCCTACCGGCCGGCCCCACACCTTGCCATCGGGCAGTACAAAGCCGGTCAGAAAATCCTCGTACTCGCCGGTCGCTTTCCCCCCTTGCATGGGCACCGTGATGACCTCGTAACCCCCGCGGGGATCCCGGTTCCACGAACCATGCTCGGCAGCGAAGGCGCGGCCATGATAAGTCGCCGGGAAGGCGCTGGCCTCGTAGAACTGCAATTGCAGCGAAGCGAAGTGCGGGTTCAGCAGAACATCCGGCACCAGGACTTTGGACTTCAATTCCGGATGCTTGCCCGCATGCCGCGGGTCCTGGTTGTCGCCCATGTAGTACCAGGGCCAGCCGTAAAAGCCATCTTCCTGCACGTGGGTGATGTAATCGGGCACCAGGTTGTTGCCGAGGTTGTCGCGCTCATTGGTGGAGCACCACAGCTCGCCCGTGGTGGGGTGAATGGTTTCGCCTACGCAGTTACGAATGCCCGATGCGTACACCTTTTCGAACTTACCTTCCGGCGTGAACTCGAGCACATCGGCGCGATGGAACTCAGCCGGGGTGGTGTCGGGATCATCGACGTTGGAGTGCGAGCCGACCGATACCAGCATGTGCTTGCCATCCGGGGTAAACACGATGTCGCGGGTACGATGTCCGCCGCCCCCAGGAAGCGGCGCCAGGGTTTCTGCCGGCCCGCTGGCCTTCAGGTCGCCACTCTTATAGGGAAAGCGAACCACAGATGCGGTGTTGCCAACATAGACCCACTTGGGATTGGGCCCGCTGGGGTAAAAATTGATGCCGAAGGGACCTTTGAGGCCGGTGGCGAAGGTTTCCATTTGGCTCGCCTTCCCGTCTTTGCCGATGCCGCGGAACACCAGAATGGTACCGGGTGAGCTTTCGGCCACGAAGATATCCCCGTTGGGCGCCGTGCGCATCAGCCGCGGTTCGTTCAGGCCGGTCGCGTATTGCTCTACCTTGAAACCGGCCGGCGCCTGCGGCCAAACGCCATCCGGGCGGGGAGCGATGACGGCGCTATTGTTGGCCGCTTCCGTGGCATAGGGTTGGGGCAGATCGGCCACGGTCACCTTACGGCGCACGCCAGGATGCTCCTTGGTGTAGTCGGTGAATGCAGCTTGCCCGGTCAGGGTCTGTGCGGCGGCAGGCAGTGTGCTCAGTGCAGAAAGCGCAACGGTGGCCAGCAGGCACGTCGATCGGTGGTTCCACTTCATGGGTATTCCTCCAAGGTCTGTCCCAGTTTAGAAGCAAACTGCCGCCTTTGGGTCTAACCCGGTGAGCAAGGCCGCTCGAACAGGGGCTTCTGCGCTGGTTACTCCGCCCGCAAGGTCTGGACAGGGTCGAGCGCCGACGCCCGGCGCGCCGGAAGGATGGTGGCCAGCAAACCGCTGGCAATCAACACGCCGCTGGCCACAGCCAACGCCCAGGCATTCGTCTCCTGCACCCCGCAGAGCAGGCTCCGCGCACTGCGGCCCACCAGCAGGGTCAGTGCTATGCCCGGGAGGAGTCCACCCAGGAGGATGGCGAGTGTTTGCCGCACAAACAGCTGCAGCACCTGGGCTCGCGTGGCCCCCAGGGCCATGCGGATGCCGATTTCCGACGTTCTGCGCACTACCTGGAAGGAAAGCAACCCATAGAACCCGATGGCGGCCAGCGCCAGGGTCAGGCCGGCGAACGTGGCTGTCAAACGGGCCAGCAGGGTCTCGGTGGTCAATCCGTCGTGGAACTCGGTATCGAGGGGTACGATGTCGGCGATGGGCAGATCGGGATCGACTGTCTGCAGCGTGCGCCGCACTGCAGACGAAAGGTCGTCCGGCCGGCCATCCGTGCGCACCTCGATATTGGCAGCCGGATTGCCATTCTGCTCGAGCGACAGGTAGACGACCGGCGGCGCCGGCAGGCGCAATCCATCCACGGCCGCGTCACCAGCGACGCCGACGATTTGAAAGTCGTGATCGCCGGGCGCGGGTTTGTAACCGACAAAGTGTCCTATAGGGTCCTCGTTGCCGAAGAGCCTGCGCGCGAACGCCTGGTTCACTATCGCCACCCGCTGGCTTTGTGGCCGATCGGCTTCCGTAAAAGCTCTCCCCCGAATCAGTCGAATACCCAGGGTGCGGAAGTAATCCACGCTGACGTGATTTTCTTCGCCATGGATCTGCGCTTCGGTGAGGTCAGGACGCCCGGAGACGTGAATAGCGGAGTTCCACACGCAACCGGGAACGCGACACATCTGCATCGCTGCACTGCGCACCCCCGGCAGTGCGCGCAGTTGCTCCAGCATGCGGTGGTTGCGGATGGTCATATCCTGCTGCGCGAGCCCACCGCTGGCGAGGTCAAGATGAACTGAGAGCACATGCTCGCGGTCGAGCCCGGCATCCAGGTGGTCCAGGTTGAGCAGGCTTTGGGCAAACAGGGCAGCCATGGAAAGCAGCAGGAGGGAGACGCTCACCTGGCCGGTGAGCAGCAGCATCGACCAGCGGCCATCGCCCCGGCTGCCCGCGCCGCCATCGCCGCGGCCGGCATGGAGGGTGGCTGCCGGCGGGTTGCGGGTGATGCGCCACGCGGGCCAGAGACTAAAGCTCGCTTGCGCGACTAACAGCAGCAGCAAGCCGGCTGCGAACAGAGGCCAGCCAAAAGGGAGATCAAGGGGAATAAGCCGTTCGCGTCCGGAAGCCCAATGGAGCAGCAACCCGCTCAGCAGGCGGCACGTGCCGAACGCCAGAAGGCCACCCAGGATCAGCAGGAGCCCATCTTCCACCATCAACTGCCGCAGAATGCGCCAGCGGCTTGCTCCCAGGGCAAGGCGCACGCCAATCTCTCGCTGCCGTCCGGAGAGTCGCGCCAGCTGCAGGTTGCCCAGGTTGAGACAGCCCACCAGCAGGAACATGGCAGACATGCCCAGAAGCAGCAGCAAGGGGCGTTCATACACGGTGCCCAGCGACCCTTCGCCGCCGGCTGCCGAGACCAGTTGCACCCCTGCGCGCAAGATGTGTTCGCGTTCGTTCAGGTCGCGCGTGGCGCGGCCGATCAACTGCAGATCTGGTTGCAGCGCCTGTGTCCATTGCAGCGGTGCCCGCGCTTTCTCTGCATCGGGAACCCGCGCCAGCACCCACAACCAGAACAAGCCCTCCTGCGGACCCCAGGCCGCGTCCAGGTTGATGTTGTATCCCGGTCCGAGCGAGTCGAACCAGGTGCTGAAGCGACCGGTGGATTGAGCACTGAGCGGCAGCCAAACGTCAGGCGCGGACCCTTGCAACACGCCCGAAAAGCCTGGCGGCGCTACTCCGACTACGACCACCGGCACCCGGTTGAGCGTAGCCGTCATCCCGACAACCGCCTCCGCCGATCCGAAGTGATCACGGGCAAAGTTGTAGCGCAGAATCACGGGAGTTTCGGTTTGGCCGGGGGTATCGTCCGCTGCTGTAAAGAATCGTCCCGCAGCCGGGGCCAGTCCCAGCACACTGAAGAAGTTGCCCGACACCATCTGCAAGCTGCTCTCTTCGGAGAAGCGGTCCCTGGCCTGCAGCACACCCGTGCCCATGCCGGACCGGGCGATCACCGGAGCCCGTGCGCCGGTGGCCAGCCGCAGGTGTTCGTAGGCCGGCCAGGAATAAAACCATTGCCCGTCGAACGGAGACTTGACCGCGTGCAGGCTGTAAAGCTCGGCAGGTTTGCTGACCGGCAGTTGCGTGAACAACAGGCCCTGCAGTAACTGAAAGATGGCAAGGTTGGCCCCGACGCCCAGGGCAAGCGTAATGATGACAGTGACAGAAAAGCCAAATCGCCGGCGGAGTTGGCGAAGAGCAAAGCGAGCATCCTGCTCCAAACGCTCGAAACGTCGGCTGTCTGTCATCATTGCGCGATCCTCACAGCGACAGCCAGGAATGTCAAGGCTTTCACTCACCACCCATCTCCGCTGCGACCACAATGCCCTAGTCCCTGGACGGGTGCCCCATGCTCGCCGACTCCGGCGTGCGTGGGTTGAACAAGACAGGGCGAAGCCCATCAGAAGCTTTCTCGCCCATCCCCATGGCCGTCAACTTTTGCGTGACGATCTTATCCCCGGGTTCCTCTCGTGCGCTGCCTATCGATTAAAAAACATAGGAAGGGCTGCGCCCTCTCTTGTTCAACCCACGCATGCCGGAGTCGGCGAGCATGGGGCACCCGTCCAGGGGTTAGGGCTTTGTGGTTACAGTGGAGATGAGTGGTGAGACACGCGTCCAGAGAGCTATGAGACTAAGACCAATCAACGACAGACCACACCCCCTGCGCAAGGTGAACACCCTACTTCCGCGCAGACGCCTGCAACGCAAAATCATCGGCTGCCACACCTTGCTTGCGCGCGAGGACGCGCATCGTCACCAAATACCCAGTCCCAGTAACCAAAGGCACGATCACCGCTGGAAGCACCACCACCGGCAACAGGTAATACACACCTCCACCCACAAAACACCAAACAATAGCGGTTACATTGACGCCGCGCCAGTAGTGGTAAATGCCGTGCGGGTCAAACAGCGCCGGCACGTCGATCCGCATGCGCTCGACAAACACATAGTGAAACAGCAACACGCCGGCCACTGGGGCAAACAGGTTGCCCAGCGCGGTCGTCAATGGCACCAACCGCGCCAGCAACACTGGCAACGCCGCCAGCCCGGTACTTACCACGCCGACCAACAGCGTGTTCCAAAAGCGCCCGGGACCTTCCCAAAGATTGGAGAGCGAAAGGCCACCGGTATACAAATTCATCACATTGATCGTGGTCTCATCGAGCGCAATCACGACCAGCAGGATGAGCAGCGTAAGCCAATGAGGATCGACCGCGGCCGCCAGTGAAAAAGAATTCGCTTCATGCCCCATGGAAGCCGCCGCTCCGTAAGCTCCCAGCGAGACTGAAAACAACGAAGCCAGCAAGCCCGCCAGCATCGTCCCCAACCACATGTCTTTACGGCTGCGCGTGTACCGGCAAAAGTCAGCCGCGTCCGTGATCATCGTGAGCCAGGCCGCCGTCATGCTGTTGAGCCACACCGCGCCCATGGCCCAAGCCCAACCCGTGTTCGCTTGAAAATGCAAGGCCGCGGCTGGCCGGTAACTGGCCGCCGGACCGTGGGCAAGAATCCAGAAAAGGTAAATAATGCCAGCCACCTTCACCGGCAGCCCGAAGCGGGAAATCATCTTGAGCCAGTGGTACCCCACCAGCGCCAAACCCACCTGCAGCGCAGCCAGAAAGAGCCCGGTGCGCATTACGGAATAGTTGCCACCGGTCCACTGATGCCGGATTGCCACAATCACAGTGGCGCCCACGATGGTCTGAATGGCAAACCAGTACGCGGACGCAATCGTGCGCATGATAGAAGGCAACCACTTTGCCCCCTGTATACCGAACGCCATCCGGCAGGCCACCTGGCCAGTGATGCCGTAATCCACCCCGACCGTGGCCATGACGATATATGCGCCAAACGCGATCAGGATGCCCAGCGTGCTCGAGAGCACTGTCGCCCAGAATGACAGCCCGGAAACCACGGCCAGGCCACCCACCAGGATGGTCGAAGGATTGATCAGGAAATTGCTGACCAGCATAAACAGATCTGGCCAGCGCACCGTTCGGAGCGCTTCCGGGATAGGCTCGATGGCGTAGCCCTCAATTGGACTCGCAGGCGCGACGGCAGAGTGTGCTTTGCGGGGTGGCATGCTGCGTCGCTCCGTAGTCAGATATGGTGACGGCAAACGGGGCCGGCGTGCGATGTGATCTTAGTTTTACCACCTGGTTTTACGCCAGGCCGGATTCTCCGGTGAAGATCAGGTTGGCGTGACCGCCCTCCTGCCAGGCGTAGATCTCCCACAGATTGTCTTCCGGGTCATTGAAGTAGCAGGCGTAGGCGTTCCATGGGTATGCCTGCGGTGCGACGGGGAAGGGAACTCCGCGGGCTGAGAGCTCCTCGTGGAGGCGGCGCACCTCCTCACTGCTTTCTACCTGGAGGGCCACCATGGTGCGGTACCCTCCCCGTGGCCCCAGCCGCGGCGGCAGCGGCACGTGGCTCTGCATGTGGTCCACCTGCCAGAGGGCCAGGGTCACCCCGGCGCTGAAGAAGTCGGCGAAGCCGGGCGCCACCCGCCGCAGCGCAAAGCCAACGCGGTCGCGGTAAAAGGCGATGGCGCGGTCCAGATCTTCGACCAGCAGGCACACATCGGTGATAGATAGGATAGATAGTTTCGCCGGGCCCTCCGATGGCGTCTTAGCCATGGGTCGGCATGGCGGTGCTGACCCCGGCGCGCATGCCCGTGGGCCAGCGCCCGGTCACCGTCTTGACCCGGCTGTAGAAGCGAACGCCTTCCATGCCATGCACGTTGTGATCGCCGAATAAAGAGCGCTTCCACCCGCCAAAGCTGTGGAACGCCATCGGCACCGGGATGGGCACGTTGATCCCCACCATGCCGACCTGCACCTGGTTGGCAAATGCGCGCGCGGTGTCGCCATCCCGCGTGAAGAGGCACACGCCGTTGCCGAACTCGTGCTGGTTGACCAGATCGAGCGCTTCCTGAAATTGCGACACGCGCAGCACGCTCAGCACCGGCCCGAAAATCTCTTCGCGGTAAATGCGCATTTCCGGTGTGACCCGGTCGAAGAGGCAAGGGGCGATAAAGAATCCGTCTCCCTTCGGCAAGTTCTCTTTACTCTGGGGATCGACAAAGAGCGTGGCTCCTTCTTTGACGCCCAGGTCGATATAGCTCGCAACCTTGTCACGATGCACGCCGGTGACCAGGGGACCCATCTCTGCGCCGGGCGTGGTGCCGTCGGCAACCTTGAGGCGTGCCATGCGTTCCTTCACGCGGGTGAGCAGTGCCTCGGCCGTGCCTTCACCGACCGTGATCGCCACCGAGATGGCCATGCACCGCTCGCCTGCCGAACCGAAGGCTGCGCCCGTGAGCGCATCCGCTGCCTGATCCATGTCTGCATCCGGCATAACGATCATGTGATTCTTGGCGCCCCCCAGGGCCTGCACACGCTTGCCGGCCGTGGTGCCGCGCCGGTAGACATACTCCGCAATCGGCGTCGAGCCCACGAAACTGACGGCAGCAATCCCCGGGTGATCGAGAATTGCATCGACGACGCGCTTGTCGCCGTGCACCACGTTGAACACGCCATCCGGCAGTCCTGCTTCTTTCAGCAGCTCCGCCAGCACCAGCGAAGCGGAAGGATCGCGCTCACTGGGTTTGAGAATGAAACAGTTACCGGTCGCAATGGCAATCGGCAGCATCCACAACGGCACCATGGCGGGGAAGTTGAAAGGGGTAATGCCTGCGACCACACCCAGCGGTTGCCGGAACGACCAGCTATCGATGCCCGTGCCGACCTGCTCGGTGAATTCACCTTTCAGCAAGTGAGGAATGCCGGTGGCAAACTCAACCACTTCGAGGCCGCGCGTCACTTCGCCGCGTGCGTCTTCGAGAACCTTGCCGTGTTCTGAAGTAATCACGGCAGCGAGCCGGCCGGTATTTTTTTCCAACAGATCGCGAAAGCGGAAGAGCACCCGGGCACGGCGCAGCGGAGGCATGTTCGACCATTCGGGAAATGCCGCTTTTGCCGAAGCCACGGCTTGCTCGAGTGCTGCGGTGGCATCGAGCGGCACGCGACGCGTGATCTTACCCGTGGCCGGGTTGAAGATGCCGGCAAATGCCTTTGCGTCTCCCGTGACGGCCTTGCCGCCAATCCAGTGGGGCACGCAGTCCAACGACTGCAGATCGTCTTTAGTCACTTCCGCTGAAGCGGTAGTCGCCATATTTTCCTCTCGATTGCGCACCAAGGTGTACGCGTAGAAGTCCCCCTGATGATACCTCCAAACCAACGCAACCCGCGTGTTTACAGCCTTTTGGATTCCTATTTGAACTTTGCAGGTGTGCAGCGATCGTTCGTCGTGACATCACTTACGGTAGGTCGGGTGACGTATCGCGTGGCTTATGCTGACACTGTGATGACTCCCGCAAAAACCAGAAAAGTTTTGATCGATACCGATACCGCTTCGGATGATGCCGTGGCGCTCATTATGGCACTGCGCTCGCCGCTGGTCGAAGTGGTAGCCATCACCATGGTGGCCGGCAATGTAGATGTAAAGCAGGCGACACAAAACGCTCTCTACACCGTCGAACTCTGCGCCTCCGAGGTCCCTGTGTTTGTAGGAGCGGCCGCTCCACTCACGCGTCCTCATGAGGATGCCGCCTGGTTTCACGGCCGGGACGGTTTGGGCGATTATGGCTACAAGCCTTCCACCCGCAAGCCGGCCGATGGATTCGCCGTGGACGCGATCGTGCAAGCCATCGAGGCGAACCCCGGTATAGAAGTCATTACCCTGGGGCCTTTGACCAATGTGGCCCTGGCCTTGCGCCAGGCGCCTGGGCTCGCGGCCAACGTAAGCCGCTGCGTTGTCATGGGCGGCGCGCCCTGCTGCGAAGGCAACGTCACTCCTTCCGCTGAATACAATTTCTGGGTCGACCCCGAGGCGGCGCGCGTCGTCCTGCGCTCGCAACTGCCGATCGAGTTGGTGGGCTGGCAGCTTTCCCGCGGCGCCGCGGTGGTCAACGGAGCCGAGATCGAACAGATCCTGGCGCTCCACACATCCTTCGGTGAATTTTCGATTCGCTCAAACGACACCGCCGCGCGCGCGTACAAGGCCCAGACCGGCCAGCCAGGCATTGCGCTGCCGGATCCGACGGCGATGGCCATCCTGCTCGACCCTGGCCTGTCATTGAGCAGCTCAGCTCACTACATCGACGTGCAGGTGGATAGCGGGATCACCCGGGGCATGAGCGTCATCGACCGGCTGGACGTTGCGGCCGACGCCCGCAACCAGGCGGTCTGGAGCGAGGTGCTGACCCAGGGGCGAAAGCAGACGGTGGTTTGGGAATTGGATATAGCCGGTTGGAAACAATCCCTGTTACAGGCGCTTCGCTGAGATGCCCATCCGCGAAGTGATCTTCGACTGCGATCCGTCTCCGGATGATGCGGTCGCCTTTCTGGCGGCGCTCGCCTCGCCCGAAGCCTTGCGGGTGCTCGCCATCACTACCGTTGCGGGTAACGTACCGCTCGCGCTCACGGCGAAAAACGCACGCAAGGCGCTGGAGCTGGCTGGCCGCAGCGATATCCCGGTGTATGCCGGGGCCACGGCTCCGCTTATCCGCCCCCTGGTGACAGCGGAACATGTTCACGGTCGCACCGGCTTCGATGGCTATGACCTGCCCGAGCCGCACATGGCGTTGCAGCGAAAGTTTGCTCCAGAGGCGATTGTGGACCTGGTGATGTCCCGCCCCGCAGGGCAGGTGACCCTCTGCTGCCTGGCGCCACTGACCAATATAGCGATGGCGATGGCTCGGGAGCCGCGTCTCGCGACCTACCTTGCCGGCATCGTGCTGATGGGTGGCTCGCTGTCAGAGGCCGGCAACATCACCCCGGCGGCCGAGTTCAATTTCTACGTCGACCCGGAAGCAGCCGCCCGTGTGTTCGCCAGTGGCGCCCGGATCACCATGATCCCGTTGGACTGCACCCACCAGGCGCTCATCACCGACGAGCGTCTGGAAAGGCTGCGAGCGGCGGGCAGGCCGGTGGCTACGGCTTTCTACCACCTGCTCGAATTCAACAAACGCTTCGACCGCGCCAAGTACGGCTGGCCCGGTGGCCCGCTGCATGATGCGACCGCCACCGCCTACATGCTGGCACCGGAGTTGTTTGCCGGCCGTCACGTCCGCGTGGATATCGAGTGTGTCAGCCCGCTCACCCTGGGCGCCAGCGTGGTGGACTGGTGGGGCGTTGGCAACAAGCCCGCCAACGCGCTGGTGCTGCGGACGATTGACGCAGAGGGCTATTTCAAACTCATTTTCGGAAAGTTGCTGCACTTCTAAACCTCTCCGAGATCAGACTGTCCTTTCCCGCAACAAGCTCGCGCCCATATCTCCCGACCCCATATCTCCCGACGATGAAGCCGTCGGTAGATATGGGGTACGGGGATGTTCGAACGACCGTCCACCTCTTCGGCTTTCAAGGTTGACTAAACTGCAAACCACAGATCGTGTCCTTGCTTAGCTGTCCTTACCGCTAATCCGGATTTCTTCCCACAACCCTCAGCTTCCGACCACAATGCCGTAATCCC
>CAZZVD010000035.1:0-28999 GCA_964657465.1 uncultured Acetobacteraceae bacterium
GGATGACAAAAGGGGCGGAGCTTGAATGACAAAAGGGGCGGTGAGCGGGGAAGAGCGGGAAAGCGTTCCAGAAGCGACGTTAACTATGGCGCAGCAAACCGAAAAAGGAAAGGCGTCCGCTCAGTTCCCCCGTCGTTGATGGCCTCCCCAATCACCCGGCACACATGCCGCAATCCCGTTATGTGCCGGAGCGGCGAAGTGGTGACTCGGCCCGTTCTTCGGCTTCTTCAGCAGAACCAAACACTTCTTCGCGGATAATGCGTTCGGTCGCCTGCTCAAGATATTCATCCAGCGCGCTCTTGATCTCGAGAAACTCCGGCCACAGGGTCTGCTCCATAAAAAGCTGCGGAGCCCGCAGAACCACGGTGGAGCGATGCTGGCGAGGGTAGCGATATGGCCTCAGCCCATAGCGCCGGCATAGCGCGGTAAACAGCCGGCGGCTCCACGGGTCGGGTAAGCGAAAGCTTAGTTCAACAGTCTTCTCTTTTTTCTCCGATGCGCGGATAGCGGCGCGGATTCTTTCAAGCGCAGCGCCCGCAGCCTCGCGTTCGCCAGTGGTGGTGGCGCCTTCAAACAAAGCGGCAATCTTACGCAGCTTCTCGCGGAGTTCCTGTTCCGTGCTCACTTGACGATGAAAACACATGGCCCTCTGGATTTCGTGGTCGAAACGTTAAATACCGAGAGTCGCCCATTGTCATCCCGAGCGAAGCCGAGGGATCTGCAGTTTTCCTTCTTGCAGCCACTCTCGCGGGCAAAACACGAACCTTCTCCCCTGGGCTTTGCGCCGCAAGGCAGGTTCCCCTTACCGGGGTAAAACCACCAGCCCCCACGGGCCCTTACCCGCTTTTATCTTTTTCGTCACAGCGTTGGTTGCCAAATCCACCACCGACACATCATTCGAAGGACCATTGGCGGTGTACAGGCTTTTGCCATCAAGTGAAAGGGCAAGGCCCCATGGGCGGGCGCCCACTTCGACCGAGCTGAGCACCTTGTTCGTCGCCGTATCCACCGTAAACACCTGGTGCCCGCGCCCTGTGCTCACATACAGCTTGCTGGCGTCGGGTGAGAGCAACACGTTCATCGGCTTGATAATCCCTGGTTTGCCCAGGGGGATGGTCGCGATCATCTTGTACTTCTTCGCGTCCACCAGAACCACGGTTCCGTCATTCTCTGCGTTCACGTAGGCGCGCGCGCCATCCGGCAGAAACGCGATGTTCCGCGGGCGATGCCCGACCTTGATCGTCTTAATAATTTTCCCAGCCACTGGATCGAGCACAGAGATAGTGCCTGTCTCTTCTGACGTGACCCAGACCTGCTTGCCGTCTGGAGTCACCTTCACTCCCTCTGGCTGGGCGCCGATCGGCACCGTCTTTAAGACATTGCCCGAAGTCGTATCGAGAATACTCACGGCGGACACGTCTTCATTGGAGATGTAAAGCTGCTTCCCGTCCTTACTAATGTCAAAGTTTTCAGGATCGGAGCCGCCGTGGATCACGCGCGCAACCTTGCCTTGGCTTACATCGAAGATCGCAATCCCGTCCGCGTTCTTGTCGGGAGGGGGCAACGTGCTCTCGTCCACATCCGGGCCCGCGATAGGGGAGCCGCTGACCGCGACATAAATGGTCTTGTGGTCCGGGCTGGCATGGATGCCACGAGGCCGTTTGCCCAGGGGCAGTGTGGCCAACACGTTGTAATTGCCGGAATCGATGATCGTCAGATCGCCGCCGACCTCGTCTGTTACATATATGCGCGGCTCTGAGGTTTCAGCCGGCGCTTTCTGCGCTGTTTGCTCAGCTGCCTGATCTGGCGCTTTGCTTTTCTGGCAGCCCGCTCCAACCAATGCCAGTCCTACTGCGAAGAACACACATCCCAAATTGCGCATGGCTTACTTGTCCTTGAACGTGAAATTGGCCTTAGCGTCGCCATGCGGGCCAACGGTTACCTGCTGCTCTTGTGTGCCCAGTTTCTCCTGCCACACGCCCACAGTGTACGTGCCGGGTGGCAAATTGCTGATCTGATACGAACCGTCGTCTGCAGAAACTGCAAAGTAAGGATGATCAAGCACGCCGAGGAACGCATGCATCCAGCTATGGATATTGCACTTCACCGGGATCATGATCTCCGGTTTCGTAAATTTGCGATCAATCGGCGGGTCGCCGGCGCCCTGGCTGTGGTTCCATGCCCGGTTCACTTCGGCCATGGGATGGATGTTGTGCGTCACCGGATCGGAATTGATCACTTTCAGAATCTGGCCGGTCTGGATGCCCAGCACCCTGGGCCGGAACCAGCAACCGCGCTGGTCCATGACCACTGGCGTGGGCGGTACCGCAAACAGCTTTCCTTCGAGCCCGCCTTTGATGTAGACGAACGCATTGCCTAACCCCCCGCTCTTGCTGACAACGAGGGACTCATCGTAGGCCTTGCCGTGATGGGCTTCCACGCAGGACGGCTCTTCGCTCATATCGATCACCCTGGCTGCAGGCTTTTTGCCCTTGAAATGAAGAGTCCCACTTACCTTTCCTGCCGTCGCTCGATCCACCTGGAAGTACACAGGCGCGGGTTCACTTTTGGCCAGGCTCGGCGGCGGGGGAGCCGTCTTCCCCGAACAACCAGCAAGCAAGCCGATGGCGGACAAAAGCGTGAACGAGCAGAGGATCTTCATGTTTGACTATTCCTTTCCGGGAGGGCCTGCATTGGCCGGCAAATCGCCATTGAGAGATTCGAGAAAGGCGACCAGATCCGCACGATCCTGGGCAGACAGCGCGAGTGGCTTGATGTCTTTATCCAGATGCGGATTTGAGTTGCCGCCGCCGGCATAAAAAGCAATCACGTCGCCCAACGTCTTCAGGCTGCCGTCATGCATGTAGGGCGCTGTGCGGGCCACGTTACGCAAAGTCGGCGTCTTGAATTCGCCCTGGTTGGCCTGCAGCTTGGTCTCACCGAATCGGCCGACATCAGTAAAATCGCCCTCGCCATCTACCCCGGCCCCGGTATTGTGAAACTTGCCATCCGTGAACAGCGCATAGTCTTTGCCGATGGTGTGGCACACGACGCAATTCCCACGCTGCGGGTCAGCAAAGAGCGCCAGCCCGTGGATGGCGGCGGGGCTGAGCGCCTGCTTCTTGCCACCGTATTGGTATTGATCAAAGGGAGAGTTGCCGCTTAGCAGGGTACGTTCGAAGCTGGCCAGGGACTTTTCGATGAGTGCGAGTGTGATCCCGCCCGGTCCAAACGCCTGGGCGAATTCTGCCTGGTAGGTGGGGTCTTTCTGAACTTTGCTCACAGAAACGTCGTGCGTCTGGTTCATCTCCAGCGGATCGGCGATCGGGTCGGCGGATTGGGCTTCCAGGCTCACCGCCCGGCCATCCCAGAACTGCAGGGGAGAGTAAGCCGAATTGAGCAAGGTTGGGGCATTGCGTCGCCCCAGTGTGCCGCCAACACCCAGGGAGTGCCGAAGTCCATCCGTGAACGCCAGCTCAGGATGGTGGCACGAAGCGCAGGAGATTGTGTTGTCTTTGGATAACCGCGGATCGTAGAAGAGCTTGCGCCCCAGGGCGATCGTTTGCGCGGTGGGTGGGTTATCGGCGGGAATAGGCACCGGCGGGAGCCCGAGCGGAGCTTTGATGGATACCACCGTCCCCAGCGGTTTTTCATGAGCCGGGGTGCGACAGCCACCACACAGAACAGCAAGCGCAACCACAAAAACGAGATGTAAAGCGCGCAATCTCAATCGTTTCCGGAGTTTTCTCTCTACCTCGATTATAGATGCGCCCCACCCGCGCGGCGTACAAGCCCGCCGCCGCACCATCACAGTGCAACCCCTGGCCCGGTTTGTTCACGCTGAGCAAGCAATTTGCAAAAGCTGGTATGGCATTGCTCGGGGCAGGCCTATACAGGCCTCAATGGAGGGGCCCAAGCGCTTCCAGATAGGCTTTGATACCGCTGGAGATGATCTGTACCCCAATGCACAGCAGGATGAATGATGACAGCCGCATCACCATCGAAGTGCCCGATCGGCCAAGTAGCTGCTCCGCCTTACGCGCGTACAGGTAGCAAACGTAAATAATCAGGCAAACCAACGTGATGCCCCCAAGAGCGGCGATCAACACGCGGGGCGCAAACAGTGACCGCTCTTTCAGCTCCTGGGGCAAATGCGCTCCCAGTGTGATCGCCACGGAGATGGACCCTGGGCCCACGGTGATCGGCAGGGTGAAGGGATAAAACGCATTCTCCAGGATCTGATCGTCCGCCGGCGCCGCTTCTTTGGTTCGTCCTGTATCCCGGTTCAGCAGGGTCCATCCGGTCGCCGCGACGACCAGGCCTCCTCCGATTTGCACCGCGTAGATATCGATGCCGAAAAAGGTGAGTACATGCACTCCCCACAGCACGGAGCAGAGCAGGAGAAAGAAGCTGTAAATGGAGATCTTCTGCGCCAGGATGCGCTGTGTGTTGGGGGCGACGGGCCCCACCATGTTGACGAAGATCGCCGCGCTGCCCAATGGGTTGACGATCGGGAACAGGGTGGCCACTACCAGAACGGTGGCTTCGATGACCGCGGCGACTTGCTCGCGAATATCCATCATGGTGCCGGGTTCTCCAGACTTACTGCAGACTCTTGCTCCCCTCTAGGGCAGCCACATAAGGATTCCGTAGGCAAAACGCCGGCACACGGGCTCACGCCATTGATAGTATGAAGGATAATGACGGTCCCCGCGACGAAGCTTTCGCCCGAAATTCTGGCCCGGTACGAGCCGGTCATTGGACTCGAAGTCCACGTACAACTCCTGACAAACACCAAGGCGTTCTGCAGCTGCGCCAACAAGTTTGGCGGTGAGCCCAATACACACACCTGCGCCACCTGCCTGGGTTTGCCCGGCGCCCTGCCGGTCCTCAATCAGCGCGCGGTCGAGTTTGCGGTGTTAGCCGCTTCGGCCATCAACTGCGAAATACGCGAGCACTCCGTGTTTGCGCGCAAGAATTACTTCTACCCCGACCTGCCCAAGGGTTACCAGATTTCCCAGTTCGACAAGCCCCTGGCAGAGAACGGCTGGATCGATGTGCCCGCCCTCGATGCCTCAGGCCAGGGCGTCACCAAACGCATCGGTGTCACCCGCCTGCACATGGAAGAGGACGCCGGAAAAAGCATCCATGATGGTTTCTTCGACTCGGGCACCAAGACCTATGTGGATCTGAACCGCTGCGGCACGCCCCTGATCGAAATCGTCAGCGAGCCTGACATCCGGACACCGGAGGAGGCTTACGAGTACCTCACCCGGCTGAAGGAGATCCTGTTGTACACCGGCGTGAGCGACTGCAACATGGAAGAAGGCTCCCTGCGCTGCGACGCAAACGTGAGCGTGCGTCCCCGCGGCCAGGAGAAGTTCGGCACCAAAGCCGAGGTCAAGAACGTCAACAGCTTCCGCTTCATCCGCTCAGCGCTAGAGTACGAAATAGAGCGCCAAGTGGAGTTGATTGAAGGCGGCGGCCGCGTCATCCAGGAGACACGTCTCTGGAATGCCGGCGAAGGACGCACCTACTCCATGCGCTCCAAGGAGCAGGCGCACGATTACCGCTACTTTCCGGAACCGGATTTGCCGCCGCTCCTGGTTTCCGCCGAATGGAAGGCTATTCTTACCAGCCGCATGCCTGAGCTGCCCGAGGCGCGCCGACGTCGCATGGTCGCCGAGTATGACATCACGCTGCAGGATGCCCAGACGCTGACCGCCACGCGTGCCTTCGCTGATCAGTTTGAAACAGCGGCGAAGCAGGCGCGCAACCCACGGCGAGTGGCAAACCTGATCCAAAGCGAGTTGATGGGCCGTCTCAAGGCCAAAGGTTTGGAACTGGAGCAGTCGCCGATCACTCTGGGTGGGCTGGTGCAGGCGGCAGACCTGGCCGAGGCTGGGGAGCTTTCGAGCAAACAGCTCAAAGGTCTGTTCGACACCGCTTTCGAGAAGGGCGAGGACTTTGGGGTGGTCTATGAACGGGAAAAGCCACAACAGATCAGCGACCCGGCAGCCCTCGAAAAACTGATTCTGGAAGTGATTGCCGGCAATCCCAAGCAGTTGGAGCAATACCGGGGCGGCAAAAAGACCGTGGCTGCCTTCTTTGTAGGGCAGGTGATGCGCCTCTCCAAGGGCCAGGCAAATCCTGCGCTGTTGAATCAGTTGGTCACCAAACACCTCGATGCCTAATTTGGACGCCTGAGCGTGTAACTCTCCGGACACCGTGGCGTCTAAGGTACGGAGAAGGCAATGTTCGAATCGGATCTGGTGCAGGATGCGTCGCAGCAAAAGGGCTCCCGCCGGGCATTCCTGGTGAGCGCCGGCATGGTCGCCGCTGCGGTGGCTGCCTGGTCCCTCCGCCCCACCTCTGCGCCTGCGTCGAGCGAGGAGCCGCTTGGCCCTCCGTCGCAGGTTGACATTGCTGAATTCTCTGCTGCGGGTGCGCCGACCGGGGTAGTCCGCAAATCCAAAATTCTCAAAAGTGAGGCGGCCTGGCGGCAGCAGCTCTCCGCCAATGCTTTCGATATCGCGCGCAGGGCCGATACGGAGATGGCCTACACCGGCAAATATTGGAACGACCACCACCGCGGCCTCTATCGCTGTATTTGCTGTGATACGGCGCTGTTTTCTTCCGATACGAAGTTCGACTCCGGCACAGGGTGGCCGAGCTTTTGGGCGCCCATCGCCAAAGGGAACGTTGCCGAGAAAATCGATAACAGTTTCGGTGAGCGAACCGCGGTAGCCTGCGCGTTGTGTGACGCCCACCTCGGGCACCTTTTCAATGACGGGCCCGCCCCCACGGGACTCCGCTACTGCATGAACTCCGCCTCGCTGGTGCTTCGACCCATCGTTTCTACGGATCAGGGCATAGAAATGCGCTAGCCCTGGGCTAGCCGCATTTCTCACGGCCTGTTCCGTGACGAATGATGGGTGCCCCACATCTCGCGAGAAACAAGCGAGATGTGGGGCACCCGTCATTCGTTTAGCAAGAGAGATCTCTCTACAACAACCGTCGCTACCCTGGGCGGCGGGAGAAGGTACCCATCTTCGCCGCGACCTCAAGGCCCTGCGCGCAGCAGTCACTTTGCCAGGCTGGATTCCGCCATATTCAGGAAAACGTTTGTCATCGACTCGGCGCCCCCATCCGAGCTCTGGATGAGCATGATGGAGATCAGGTCGCGGTTGGGATCGATCCATCCCTGGGTGCCGAAGGCGCCGCCATGCCCGTAGCTGCCGATGGTGTGGCCGGCTAGCTCGCCCAGCGGGTCAGTCACGATCTCCCAGGCCAAACCGTAGTCGGACCCGCGCATCCAGCCGGCCGGGATTCCCGTCGTTTGCGCCTCGGTCATGACGTGCACCGAGAAAGGGGAAAGGTAGCGGCGCCCTTCATATATGCCGTCGTTGAGCATCATGCGATAGAGGTGCAGGAGATCTTCCGCGGTGGAGTAAAGGCCCCAGCCCGGGGCTGGAAATACGGCGCCCTCGCGATACTTTGCAGGGTCGCCACCAAGAATGCTGCCCGGCGCTCTGACCAGTTTCCCGCCGGTATGGGCGTAGACCATCGCGATGCGGGAAACCTTATCGGCAGGCGGAAAGAAGAAGCTGTCTTTCATGCTCAGTGGCTTCAGAATGTGACCAGTGATGTAGTCAACGTAGGATTCGCCGGAAACCACCTCAATAATTCTTCCCAATATCTCGATGCCGGGGCTGGAATAGCTCCACTGCGTGCCGGGCTGAAACAGCAATGGCCGCCCAGCGAGCTGCTTCACCACTTCGGCAAGGGGGACATTCATGGTCTGGGCGTAGTCGCGGATGGCCGGCGGGCCGGGGTAGTCCTGAATACCCGCCGTATGGGTCAACAGATCGCGAATGGTGAAGGCATGGATCGGAACACCCAGCCTGGCAGCATCCGGGCCGACGGTCGTGGACACGCGCACATCCTTGAATTCCGGCAGGTACTGTTCGACCGGGTCCCGTAAAGCGAGCTTGCCTTCTTCGGCCAGCATCATGATGCCGATCGCCGTGACTGGCTTGGTCATGGACATGATCTGGAAGATGGTGTCTTTCTTCATCGGGCGGCCGGCTTCAATGTCGGCCATACCGGCTGCGTCGAACTCCACCGTGTCGCCGCCGTGGGCCACCAGTGTGACCGCGCCGGCTACGGCCTGTTGATCGACGAACGCCTTCATGCGCTGCGGTATGCGCGCCACAACGGTCTGATCGACGGCTGCACCCTTCGCCGCGCTGGATTGGGAGTTGGACTGGGCACTGGACTGAGCACTGAACGAGGAAAGCGTCAGGGCAACAAACAGGAGGGAAACAAGAGGGGTGCGCACGCACAACAGCTTAGAGCATTTCCGCGCCGACTGCCTGCGAGAGTTCGGCAGACTGCGTTTAACTCTTCCAAACTTCCGCAACGCCGCTCACGTGCGCTGGTCCGGTGCGGCAACAGCCGCCGATCCACTGCGCGCCTGCGGTACGCCAGGCATGCGCCAGAGCGCCATAGCTGGCGAGCTCGCCGTCTCCCCGCCAGCAGCGATGCACGGCGTCCCACTCTTCGCCAGAATTGGGGTACACGACGATGGGCTTCTTCGTCACCTGCGCCAGTTCTTCTACCAGGCTGGTAATCAGGGCCGGCCTGGTGCAGTTCACGCCCATCCCGATCACCTGTGGCTCCTGATCCAGCAGCAGTCCGCAAGCCTGCAGGGTTTCGCCATGCGCAACGTGGCTGCCATCTTTGCAGGTGAAACTGATGTAGGCGGCCAGGTGAGGAAAGAGGTGTAGGGCCTCGATCAGGGCTTTTGCTTCGGCCAGCGACGGTACGCTTTCGAGCGCGAAAAAGTCTGCGTCGGTGCTTGCCAGAACCTCCATGCGCCTGCAGTGAAACTGGACCAGGTCGGCAAAAGAGCAGTCGTAGTTGCCGTGGTACTCCGCGCCATTGTGCAGCATCGCCCCGTAAGGGCCCAGGGAAGCAGCAATCCAGATGCGCCGGGGAGAGACCTTGCGGTATGCATCCCTGGCGCGCACCGCGATTGAGACCGCATCCTGGAAGGCTTTCGCAGCGTCCTGCACTGCGGTGGCCGGGTCTCGGCCAAGCTGCTGGAAGCCCTCGGCGGATACCTGGTAGCTGGCAGTCAGCAGGCAATCGGCGCCTGCTTCGAGATAGGCGCGGTGAACGGCGGCAATTGCCTCAGGCGCGTCCTCGATCACCTGCGCCGACCAAAGCGGACCCGACAGGTCGCAACCCTGGCGCTCGAGTTCGGTGGCCATGCCGCCATCGAGAACGTGCAGGCCAGCCAGATCAAGTTGTTGCAGGGGAGTCATATCAGGTAAGGATCGTGTTGCCTTAACGCAGTGTACTCCGGCGCGGTGAAGGCTTCTGATACACTCTGAGTGAGTTGATGGGCGATTCCGGGGAGCCATCCAAGGTTTCTTTCGGCCCGTAAACTTCCTTCCAAACAGCAAAATTCGGGGAGTGGCTCAGCCTGGTAGAGCACCTGGTTCGGGACCAGGGGGTCGGAGGTTCGAATCCTCTCTCCCCGACCATTTCGTGTTAAATACTCAGCCATCGAGACCTGTTTACCCTTTGCCAGCGCCTAAGCGTGTGTGACTTAGTCCGGGTTACAGCCCATACGCAGGTCCGATTCATCGCGAGTGCGTCATTGTGGACGACAATTCCGTGTACATTTGGTTGACATTTGGTCGTGACTGTGGGACTCTCTTAGAAGAGTGGACTCTACCGAACAGACTAGAGTCAGCGCTCCAGGACGGCTCATGTCAACTATCTCATCAGCCCGGCTCGGGCTTCGCGCACACGTAGAGTCCACTCGACTTTCCTTTCAAGACCTTGTTGCTAAAGTGGTTGCTATCATCGGCCGGAAGCTGACTGCGTACATTGCATCGGTGGATGTGCGTACCGTCGACCGCTGGTTGCAGGGATCGAAAGCTTATGGAGAAGCAGACAATCGACTGCGCTTCACCTACCAGGTGATCGTTCCCTTGGCTGATCACGATGCACCAACAGTCGCACAGGCATGGCTGACAGGAATCAACCCCGAACTGAGGGACCGTACTCCGATACGACTTCTTCGTGAACAGGATCTGGAGACCGTCGGTCCTGAGGTGCTGGCAGCAGTGCGGGCCTATATTGCTGGAGGCTAGCACTCATGTTGAAAGCCCGCACTCCTGACGGCCCGATTTATCGGATTTCGTGGGGCGCTGAGCCGTGGGAATATCCGGACTGGACGAGAGCGGGGACGGATTCCTCCTCCGGTGCCATACATTCGGCAATCGATTCGACGATTCCGAGGCCGGATACCGTGTGCTCTACGGTGGCTCTCAGCTTGTTTCCTGTTACATCGAGACCCTGTCAAGGTTTCGTCCCGATTACACTCTGCTCGCCCAATTGCAAACTATGGACGGGGAGAACGATTTTCAGCAAATCGGGGTGATCCCGGATGAGTGGTTCGTTAACAGGTTCATCGGCACAGCCGAGGTCCGAGGGAAGTACGCCGATCTGTACAGCCCCCAGTGGGTCGCACACTTACGCTCACGGCTTCACCCGGTATGTCTGGAGTTCGGGTTGCGCGATTTCGATCTTAGCGTTCTGATGCAGGCAGAGAAGCGCATTGTTACCCAGAGAGCGTCAAACATTGTCTACGACCTCGGCGCCTTTGCCGGGATCTACTACGCGTCCCGCCACGGGTTGGGGCTCGAAAACTGGGCGCTCTTCGAGTTCAAGGCGATCATAAAACCGCTGGTGCCGGTGCAGCAGGTCTCCAAAAGTGATCCATGCCTGCGACAAGCGCTTGAAATCCTTGGCTTGGGCGCGACCGCGTAGAGCACATCCTCTTCCCTGAGACTGCGCGCGATGTGACCACCAATGTCCCTGCGGGCTCCTATCCGCAAGCCAGTCCTTGCTTCTGCCAGACCCGGCACATAACCTGAAGTTACCAAAGGACTGGGCATGACTGAATCCGCAGAGACGTTGGGGGCGAGGTACTACGAAGAGAGTGCCGCGGCTTACGACAGCTTGCATAACGCGAATGAGGATCACGAGCACAATCTTGCCCTGCAGTACATCGAGATGATCAGCAATGCCCAGGGACTGCGCACCTTCCTCGACGTGGGCGCAGGCACCGGCCGTGGTGTTTCTTTCCTGCTGAACCGGGGCAAGGAAGTACGGGGCATTGAGCCGGTACCTGCCATGATCCAGGCGGGGGAACGCAATGGGATACCCAGGGGACTCATCATGGAGGGCGACGGCTACGCTCTTCCCTTCGCGGACAATGCGTTCGACGCTGTCTTCGAGTGTGGTGTGTTGCACCACGTAGCAGAACCGCGCCGGATGGTCGCTGAAATGTTGCGCGTCGCGAAGAAAGCAGTCTTTCTTTCTGACTCGAACCGGTTCGGACAAGGCCGTGCGCCGGCCCGGCTGCTTAAGCTGGCCCTGTACAAGACCGGACTTTGGCCGGCTGCCCGCTTTCTGCAAACGGGGGGGAAGATGCACACCGTTTCCCAAGGAGATGGCGTGCAGTATTCGTATAGTGTCTTTGACTCCTACCACCAACTCGCGGCAGCGACTCAGCAGATCTGGCTTCTCCCCACAGCCAGCGAGCAGATGCACCGCACCAGCTGGTTCCACCCCCTGCTCACCTCGACGCATGTCTTGCTATGCGCCTTTAAAGAAACACCGGGCAAGCTCCGGGCGTTGACGGAATAGCATCCATGGCTGTCGCTGTTAATAGAACGATTGGACGTCCGCCGCGCATGGTGTTCTGGTTCTGGCACTCGCGGGAGTCGTTCCTCACCGATCTGGGCGTCCTGCTTCTCGGCTCTTCCGGCGCCTTCAGTGTGGGCCTGATCGGTTCCCTGCCGGTCAACGAACTTCTGCTCATTCCGTTGCTGCCGTTGGCGCTGTTATCGAAAGGTGGCCGCGCGTTTCGGCGAGAGTACCTGTGGTTCTACATACTGGTGGGTGGATGGCTTCTGGGCACGTTGATTGCCGACTCCTACTTCTCCAGCCCTTTGCAGAGCCGATTGAAAGGGACGGCCCGCGTGGTTTTCTTTGCGCTTAATTTTGTCGCGCTGGCCGTGTTCATCAATCACCGGCAGCGCAGGTTCATTATGTTCGCGCTCAGCATTGCCGTCGTCACCGGCAGGATTGGCCTGGGTTTTGCAGGCGAAGTCAGTCTCATGTGGAAGTTCGGGCTTAGCGGCGCCGTTGCCATCGCTGCTCTGCTGGTGTCTTCGCATTACTACCAGCAAAAGCGCTATTACATTTCCTTCTTTATCTCGATCGGGCTGGGCGCCTTGAATCTTTACTACGGGTTCCGATCGCAACTGGTCGTGCACTTGATTTCCGCAGTGCTCATTTTGCCGCTGTTCGATCGAGCACAGGTTTTGCGCAGTGGGGTTCGGCGCGGCAAGGGCTCTCTGCGGGTGGTGATGCTGGTGCTTCTGGCTGGCGGCGCTGCTTATGCGGCCAACGCCGCGATCAAGTTTGCCGCGGAAATAGGGGTTTTCGATGAATCGCTTTCGCAGAAATTCCAAGGTCAGGCAAAGGGCGATCTTGGCGTGCTGGTCGGCGGACGGCCGGAAACACTCGTCGCTATTCAGGCAATCCGCGATAGTCCCATCCTGGGCCACGGCTCTTACCCAGTCGATCAGAAATATCTGGAACTTAAACAGGATATTCAGTACGAGCATGGGTACAGCGATACCGACACGCCTGACGACATCGAAGATCCCGTGATTCCAACGCACTCCCACCTTACGATGGCGTGGGTGGAGTCTGGCATCCTGGGCGGTATCTGTTGGCTCTACTTCATGGGTCTCACCTTTCGGGCGGTGCTTGAGCTGGGCTCTCTGCGACCTCCCCTGGCGCCTCTCTATTGCTATCTGCTGGTCTGGTTTATGTGGGACATTCTGTATTCGCCCTTTGGCAGCGTGAACCGGGTTTGGGCGGCGTTTTTTATTCTTCTCAGCTATGACATCCTGCAGAGTTCGGCGCGCAGCAAAGTCGCGGTGAAGCCGCGCATGGTTCGTGCGTTTGCCGGCAGGCGCGCGCTTTCTCTTTCGGCCAGGCCGGTCGCCTGACCTTAGTCGTCGCCGTCCAGAAGGATGCTGTAATCGCCTTCCGCGAAAACGCCCTCGATCTTCGTTAGCCATTCACCGGACCGGCTTACCGGCCACACAGTCCAGCGCGCAGGAATACTGCCCGACTGCAGCTCGCAAAGCAGCACGATGTTCGGCTCTGCCAAAGGCAGCGCCTCCAGTTCTGCCGGCGAAAGATCACGACGATAAATCTCGTGGCCGCAGTCGTCAGCAACGCCGAGATACCAAAAGGCGAAATCCGCTACGGGCAAATCGCTTGTCTGCAAGCGGATGCGCACCATCCAGGGATAGATAGCCTGTGCCCAGTCCAGGTCCGCTGGTGGATTGGGCGGCTCTCCGCCCTGGGTGGTGTAGTCCTGCGCCTTACGGCGCGCAAATGACAGCCCTGCGTAGCGTTCAAACTCCGCTACGGTGCGCACCTTGCCCAGACCGAACGGACCCACCTCTTCCCCGGCGAGCAATCGCTTTACCTTGCTTTTGCTGCGCAGGTCGCGGTCGCCCCAGGCTACTTCTGCCTGGTTTGCTTCCGTATGATCGTCCCAATGCTTAACCGCGTCTTTGCGCTCATAGTCGTGCCAGATCATGATTTCCGCCGGGTGGAATAAATCGTAACCGTAGCTGAAAGCACGCAGCGTCATGGCCGCTTCTTCGCCCAGGAAATAAAGCTCGGGATCGTAGGGGACTTCGCGCACAAAAGGTCCCGGGGCGAACAAGAAGCCCGCAGAAAGGAAGCGTGCACGCAACGGCCTGCCGAGCGTTTGCCAGTGGGGTATGCCCAAGGGCCGCATGTGCGGGATCCCTTCGGGGGTAAACCCCTGCAATGCCATCTGCAAGGGAACGCCCCCGAGCACTTCGTTTTCCCCGGGCGTAAAGGCAGTCGCATAGGTACTCAGGATGGGTTTGGGGCTGCCGGTTGCTTGCGCCATCTGCTGCAGACGCGCGTCCCAATGCTCGGCAAAACGGCAATGCGAATCCACCTGCAGGAACCACGGTTCCCCCTGCCACAGCTTCATCACTTCAGCCCGCGCCCAGCAGGCCCCTTTGCTCGCGCGCCAGGGTACGTCCAGAATGCGAAAGCGATCGTCGTGCTGCCAGGGGAGAGGACCTTCTTCAGAACCATGCTGCCAGCAGATGCCAAACCGCAGCAGCTCAGGCCGCGCCGCTTTGCGCAGGCAGTCCGCAACCGTCCACAGCAGCTGGGGATCCCGATAGGCCGCGATCGATACGAACACCAGATCATTTTGCGGCAGCAACACGGGGCTCCTGTCGTTAGTGCGAAGCAGCCACTGCGCCGGGGTTGGTTGGGTCCGTGCCGGTAGTGGCATTCGAGACTGCCGTCAGCTTGCCCTCAACGGTGGTGTCGAATTTGAAAACCTGCAGATCGTTGTTGCCCGATGACCCATTCGCGCCGGAGTTGATCACCGCCATAAACTTCTTCGAGTTGTCGCTGACGATGGCAATCGGCAGCTGCCCACCAGAGTTGAAAGGTGATCCGGCAATCACGGTCAACTTGCCTGAGTCTGCCGCAAGCGAGAAACCGCTGATGTTGTTGCTGCCTTTGTTGACTACGTAGACGTAAGTGCCCGAGCTATCGAGGGTGATGCCGGCCGGCCCAGTGCCGACGCTGTACGGCGAACCGGAAACCTCGTTCAGCGAACCGCCGGTACCGATGCTAAACACCCGCAGACCGGTGTTGATCTCGCTGACAAAAAGAAATGCCGACTTGGGATCACTCGCCAACCCGTAGTCAGAAGGGGTGGTTGAGGTTTTGACCGGAGCCAGGATGGTGACCCCGTTCCCGGTACTGAGGGCACCGCTACTGCCCAGGGTGAGCACCTGCACGCCGAGCGAACCCAGCGACACGTACACATACGAGTTGTTGGGTGTGATTAACATGGTGCTCGGCGCAACCACTGTCGGGGTTGCCGCCGCTCCGGTGTAAAGCGCGATGGGAGAACCGGTCAGTGCTGTCAAAAGGCCAGTGCTGGCATTGATTTGATAGATGGCGATCGCCTGGGCGCCGAGCGAGGTGGAGATACCGGCGGCCAGCAGATAGCCCCCTGTACTATCCACCTGCATCGAGGTGGCGACCATATCCTGGGCGACCGCGGCGCCGCCATTCTGCACAGCGATCGAACCATCGCCGGCGATTTTATAGGCGTAAATGCCGTTGTTGGTGCCGGCATAAAGAAAGCTGTTAGCGGGGGTCACGGCGAGAGACTGCGCGGCGATTCCATTGTTATAGGGAGAGTTTTTCAGTACCGAAAGGGTTCCGCTGCTGCTTACCCCGAAGCCGGCGAGATAGGTGTTGTTGGTGTTGGCAACGTAGAGGTAGTCGCCTGTGTTGGTATTGCCACCACTGCTGTTCTGAGGAACGAAAAATCCTCCGCAACCAGCCAACCCGGAACCAGCCAAAGCGGCGAGCAATACAGCAGCGAGACCCTGTGTGCAGCGCATGAGATATCCCTTACCCGTAACCCGTCGTGCGGTTGGCATGCCCATCAGACGAACCGGGGACTGCGTTCGCTCAGTAACGCTGGAACGACTTTCGGCGCAGGAATCCATCACCCAGGGTGATGCCCTGCCCTAACCCTCTGACCATCGCGGAGGGTCCATTATACTTCTCCGATGCGTTGGTTAAACCCGGCATTCGTGCTGTGCCTGATGCTGGCGAGCACAACCATTCCCCATAGGGGAGTGAAGGCTTCTCCGGCCGCTGTGTGTGTCCCCTGCATCCGGGCGGATATGAGCTTTCTCACGGCGGATGCCATGCAAGGGCGTGGCAGCGCGACCCGCGATGAGCACCTGGCGGCTCTGTACGCGGCTTCGCTGTTCGCTGGTTTGGGCCTGCAGCCGGGCGGGGATGCTGGCAGCTTCCTGCAAACAGCACCGCTGCCTTCGCCTTTGCCGCCACAAGTGATCAAGCATCTGACGGGGTTTGCCAGCGAACCGCGCACCGAGACGTGGAATGTGGTGGCGGTTCTTCCCGGCGCCGATCCCCTCGCCCGTAAAGACGCCATCCTCCTCACTGCCCACCTCGATCACCTGGGCATTGGGCCGGCGAAGAACGGCGATTCTATTTACAACGGTGCGGATGACGATGCTTCCGGGACCACAGCGGTGTTGGCGTTAGCCCGCGTGTTTGCCCGCGCGCCTCGGCCGGCCCGGACGATCGTTTTCGCACTATTTGGTTCGGAAGAACTAGGTGGATTCGGCAATCAGTATTTTCTTGAACATCCGCCCGTACCCCTCGACCGGATCGTCGCCAATCTGGAATTCGAAATGATTGGCCGCCGTGATCCTGCGTTACGGCGCGATGGGCTGTGGCTTACTGGCTATGAGCGCAGCGATCTGGGGCCCGAGCTGGCCCGTCATGGGGCCGATCTCGTCGCCGACCCGCACCCTGCGGAGCAGTTTTTCAAACGTTCGGATAATTACGGTTTGGCTCGCCGCGGCATCATCGCGCAGACGGTCTCCAGCTTTGGCCTGCACACGGATTATCACCAGCCCAGCGACGAAATCGGCACCATCGATTTCCCTCACATGGACCGCGCGATCCGCTCCCTGGTGGAGCCGATCGCCTGGCTTGCGCAAACTACATGGAAGCCGCGATGGCTTCCGCACGGGAAGCCGTGACGACCGGTCATAACGCTATCCGCTGCTGATCTATTTGCGCATTCTCTTCAACCGGTACAGGACACCCACCGAGATCGCGAACTCGTTTTGCGAGACGCCGCCAAAGCGGGTCAGCAGATAATCCGGCGATAGACGTATCGAAAATCTGGGAGACCGGTTCAGATCGAGCGAGCCGCCCAACGCGGTCGCCAAGGCAAACCCGTTATTAAATAACCCGAGGTTCGGACCGGTCAGGCCCTGGTCGATTGCCGAGTCAAAAATTCCATAGGAGCCACCTACCAAAGCGTGGAAGGTAAGCGCTGCGTGCTCATTTTTGGGGCCGCGAATGGAGGGCCCACCCATGAACAGATGCTCGTAGATGAAAGGACCTCGGATGTTGTAGGGGTTGGGCACCACACCCGTGGTTCCGTAATAGCCGCGCACATTGGCCGTCACGCCCAGGCGCGTGCCTAGCCACATGGTT
Organism: uncultured Acetobacteraceae bacterium; assembly: GCA_964657465.1. GTDB lineage: Bacteria > Acidobacteriota > Terriglobia > Terriglobales > Acidobacteriaceae > PALSA-350. The sequence continues at coordinate 17,221 of CAZZVD010000035.1, forward strand.
CCCTGTACATCGACACCGCCGAGGTTCGCCCCCGGAATCAGGGCTGGGCCGGCATTGAAGTGGGAAGAGGCCAGACCGCCGTAGATATCGTATTTGTTCCGGTAGTCGAGAGGCTTGAGCGACTCGTTCTGGAGTGTGGGTGCTTCCGGCACCGTTTGCGCCGGCGGGATGATCTGCGCCTCGGCAACACCACTGAACCATGAACTTGCACCGGCCAAACTGGTAATCAGGAGGACGGCCGCAGTCCCCCACTTTCTTACAGCACCACCTGTTGCCTTCAACCAAACCTCCGCAAATTCGCCGCCACAATCGCCGGGGGACCGCTCTAATCGTTAGGATACATTGCACCTTGCATCCTGTCAGACGGTGCGCCCTCCCTCTCACCCATCCAGGGGTTGGGGCATTGTGGATACTGGTATGACGGACTGCACATAGGAAAGCGTTGAATTCGATCGGCGAAGCCCTTCGACACAGGACAGAGAAGGATGCGGTAGGCTGTCGCTATGGGCGCTAAGGAAAAGCTGGCGGAGGCAAATTTCGCTTCCCTGGATGCAATGATCAGCGCGTACGCCGAAGAAGCTACGCGCGTTGCCTGGGCCGAACATCGCCGGCGCCTGGACTTCAGCGAAGCTTCGGTCGATCTGCTGGAGCAGATCCTCGACGGTCAGTCGGCAGACGATCTGGAATTCCAAACTCGCCTATGGGGAAGTTATCTCGGCGAACTGATCCGGCGGCGCTATGCCGGCGAATGGGAGCTGTCCCAGTATCCCGGGGAAGGCGTCTCGCTGGTGCCTACCCTGGTCATCCGCGGCTCGCGCTTGTACCCGCTGATCAAGGTGTATCGCCGGCTCACGATGGGCCCCGGGGAGAATGTGTCCAGCTTCTACAAAATGGTTGCGGACCGCTTGGGCGCGTTGCCATCCGTGCAGTGAACCAGCGCTGTGCCCATCCAAACACCTCCCGATGGCGTACTATGACAGGGCGCAGGAGCGGGGCACAGTCTGGCGCCTGCTGTGCGACAATAGAATCGACCGGACCGCGTTCCGGGGCCTTGCGCATGGAAGCTGTCTCAGGCGGCAAGGCAGGAGAAATTTATGGGCGAACTACTTACACCTACACACCTTATCGTTGTCCTGGTGGTCGCACTCTTAATTTTTGGGCCCAAGAAGTTACCTGATTTGGGCAAAGGCCTGGGAGAAGGTTTGCGAGGCTTCAAGGACGCGATCAAGGGGACGCCCGATCCTGTCAAGCAGGACGCACCCCCGCCGAAGGAAATACCTACCGAAGTTAAGTAGGTGCCGGGGTGGGCGTAGGCTCCGCGCCGAACGCCTGCCTACAGGGAAACCAGCACGACGGCGATGAGCGCCAGTGCCATACCGAGTGCCTGCCTTGCCGTAGTCTTTTCTTTTAAAATCCAGGCCGCCAACAGTATCGTGACCGCAGGGTAGAGCGAGGCCAACACGGCTGCTACATCCAGGCGTCCTTCGTGCGCCGACCGCATGTAGAGCAGGCTTCCAGTGGCTTCGAGCACTCCGGCTCCGCCTGCGATCCATACCCAGCCACCAGAGAGCCAGCCACCAGAGAGCTGGATCGGCGGTGCGTGGCGCTTCAGTCGCATCTCGATGACCAGTAGCACCGCCAGCGTGAAGCTCGCCATGCGCGAGTAGAGCAACTGCCACACAATGCCAGATACGCTGCCCGCCTGCAACACCACGAGGAATACGCCAAAACAGATGCCTGCAAGACTTGCCAGACCCAGAGCCAGGGGGCGCGCCTTGCCGGTGGGGGCATAAGCGATAAGCCCGATCGCCACAGCAGCCACCCCGAAGCCGCCAAGTTGGCTGGACCGGGGGGAGCCCTGCGTCACCCAGGCGTAGGCTACCGGAATCAAGGCTGTGAGGAGCCCCGTTAACGCGGTGGTGAGGCCCATCTCTCCCAGGGAAAGAGCCTGGTAGAACAAGATGAGCGCCAACCCACCGAACGCGCCGGCCGCCAGCCCCAGCAGCATCAAGGGGCGGCCGGGAACAGCGGCGTGAGTCATCCAGGCGATAGGCAGCAGGAGCGCCAGGCTTAGGCCATGGGCCACGGCCACCACCATAACCACGTTTGCTTTACGGGTGGCGAGACCGCCGAGAAAATCGCTGGCGCCCCAGAATGCCGCGGACGCCAACCCCAGGCTGACGAACAACCAGCCTGAGTGAGCGGCGGCGGCCGGGGTCATCGCGAAAGATTGGTAGCGGTAGGGTAATAGCCTTTTTCTGCGATCACATCCAGGTTGGGTCGCAGAACGCGCACATCGATCACGCGATATCTTTGGTCCAGAATGGGCGCCCTGCTGTTGTAGCCCAGGGTGTACTGCGTACGCGCCAGGGCCGCCAGTTCCCCGAAGCTGCGCTGGATCCCGTTCTCTGAGAACTCAGAGTACAGGTGGCCTCCGGTGGCATCAGTGTACTTAGGCAGGATGTTATCCGGGGCGAGCGGCAGCAGTGGGAGCTTGATTCTATCCAGATAGCCAAGACCCCAGGTAGCCGAGTCACCCACCAGGGTGCCGTACACCTGTACCTTCTGGGTTTGCAAATATTTCACCACTTCGCGATAGCTTGCCTTGCTGCGCGATTCCTTGCCGTCACTGATCACATAAATGATGCGGCGGCTACCCTTTGGCCGGGTGGAGAGGGCTTTTCCCGCGGCGAGAATAGCATCGTTCAGGGTGTGGATCTCTTTGGGAATGACCCCTACCCCGGCATTGCCGCGCTGCGGGCTGAGGTTGGGGTCCACATCAATCCCGTTGATCTTCGGGCCGCCGTAAAAGGGGCCGCTATTGATGGGTGTACCGAGGTATTCACCTGGTTTCCTGGAAGCCTGCAGGACAGCGGGCAAACGAGTGCCGAGCGCCGCGGTGAAGTCTGTTGGGTTGTTCACGCCGTCAGCGTAGGTGAACACGGCCACTTCATCGGCGGGCGTAAACCCGCCCTGAATGGCCAGCATGCTGTCATTCACTTTCTTCATCGTGTCGCGGGGCAGGCTCTGGTCGATGACCAGGGCTACCGAAAGCGCAACAGCATCCGCGCTGAAGAATCGAATGGTCTGGCGAACATTGTTTTCATAAATCTGGAAGTCCCGCCAGGTAAGCCCTGCCACCTGCTGATGTTTTTTATCCAGAACAGTGACAGGAACGGTTACGGCATCCACCCGGGTGGTAAACGTCGTGACACCTTTTTGGTAGTCCCCGGGTGCGGGGATTTCGGGGGCTGTTTGCTGTTGCTGGTTGTCTACCTGCGGGGATGCGCCCGCGCCCGTTGCGGGCACCTGGGTGGTGTTTGTCCCCTGGTCGGGCTTGGGTTCGTTGGATCCCTCGCCCGGCGTCACGCCGGTGGTGAGGTTCTTCAGGTTATCTGAGAGCTGGGGTGTGGGAGCGTCCGGCACCGATTGATTTTGTGATTTCTGCTGCGCCGACCCGCTATGCAGGAGCGTGCCCGGCAGCAGTAATGCCAACCCCAAGACAAAGTGCCTCACCAAAAGATCCCCCAGGCGGACGACGAAGACACGGTCATCCTCAGCGTACTCAGTTCGCGTGACTTAGTATCAAATAGATGCGTTCAGGCAGTCACTAGCCATAAGATTAGCAGACGCGCTGCTGGCGTTGTAAGGTCTGGTTTTCCCCTACCGGTCAGGGTTCAAGTGAAGTTCCGAGGTACCGTTCGTCATGCTTCTCCGTCTAACCTGCATGCAATCGCGCCGTTCCCATTGGTCCGTGAAGGGCCTGTTGATCGCAGCCCTGTGTTTCGCCTCGCTGAGCACTTCGCTGCCCAAAGCAGTTGGCCAGGTCGCGCCCTCGCCGGATGCCCCACCGCAAGGGCCGGCCGGCGACCCAAACCAAGACGACCAGCAGCAGCCCATGGAGACCCTCAAAGTCAACGTGAACCTGGTTAGCCTGTACTTTACGGTTCACGACAAGCACGGCGGGCTGATTCCTCACCTCACTAAAGACGACTTCACCGTGGTGGAGGATAAGGAACCGCAGAAGATCAAGAACTTCACTGCGGAGAACGACCAGCCGCTTACGCTGGGTATCCTGCTTGACACCAGCGGCAGCCAGCAGAACGTTCTTCCCCTGGAGCAGGAAGCGGGCGCCGCGTTTCTTGGCCGCGTGCTTCGCTCGAAAGATGAAGCTTTTCTCATCTCCTTCGATGTGAATCTGGACCTTCTTTCCGACTACACCAACAACGCCCATGCGCTGGCACGGGCGATGGATAAGGCACAAATCAACGTTGGGACGGGCGGCATGGGTGGCATGCCCTCCGGAGCACCCAAAGGCACGCTTTTGTACGACGCCGTGTACAGCGCTGCCCACGAAAAGCTGCAGCAGGAAACCGGCCGTAAAGCGATCATTATTCTGTCGGACGGGGAAGATCAGGGCAGCGTGCAGAAATTGCAGGGCGCCATCGAAGCGGCGCAGAAATCCAACACGATCGTGTATGTACTGCTGGTTGCCGATCGTGGGTTTTATGGGCGAGGCATGTACGGCATGGGTTACAGCGGCGATTCTGCCATGCACAAGATGGCGGAGGAAACGGGCGGCCGGCTCATCGAGGTCGGCAATAACGGGAAGAAAATGGAAGCTGCCTTTTCGCAGATCGAAGAGGAACTGCGGACCCAGTACGTGGCTAGTTATACGCCCACGAACGCCAAGCTCGATGGCACGTACCGCAAGATCGACGTGGAGTGCAAAGGCGACGGACTGAAGGTTCAGTCGCGCAAAGGGTATTACGCGATCGCGCCTACTGACTGAGCCTGGGCTAAGATAGCTGCCATGACCCCAGAAGCAGCTTTGCTCCGGTATCCCATTGGGGGTCCGCGGAAAGCGGACTCGTTTACGGCGCAAGAGCGCAGCAGCGCCACTGATGGCATTGCGCGGCTGCCGCAGCAGTTACGCTCTGCGGTGAGTGGTTTTTCCCCGGAACAACTTGCGACCCCCTACCGCCCGGATGGATGGACGGTGCGGCAGGTGATCCATCACGTGGCGGATAGCCATATAAATGCCTATGCCCGCGTTCGCCTGGGACTCACACAGGAGTGGCCAACCATCTTCTCGTATGCCGAGGATCGCTGGGCGGAGTTGGAAGATGCCCGCAATGAGGCCGTTGCTCCTTCGCTGGATCTGCTGCAGGCCCTGCATATCCGCTGGGTGACATTGTTTCGATCATTGAGCGATGAGCAGTGGACGCGCGGCTACCTGCATCCGGAGAACGGTCGCCAGACCGTGGAGCAGGCTGTCATGATCTACGACTGGCATGGACGTCATCACACGGCGCACATCACCGGGTTGGCCCAACGCATGGGCTGGTAGCCGAACCGCCAGGGTATTTGTTACCACAACTGTGTCTGAGGCCGCGCTAGTGGAAAGCCGCGAGATAGCTGAGGTCTCCCCCACCGAGCTGGCGCGTTCGCTGGAGCAATTTTTTGCGGATCATCCGCGGGCTGCTTTGCTGGAGGATGGCCGCCTGCTCTTCGAGATGGCCAGCACCCGGTATTCCGTTTCAACTGAGCATGGCCGGTGCGTCCTGCACCTGTGGTCCGACGAGCGCAACCTGGTGCGCACCGTGGTCGGACTGGAGTCGCGCAAGGAAACGTTGCGCATTCGCGTCCGGCGGCTGGGCATGGCACGTCCCCAATCGATTGAGGTGATTCGGGATCGCGACCAGCGAACACCCGCAACGCGCACGGTTTCGCGCAGCAAGTACCTGCGGCTGCTCGAGCGGGTGGCGCTTCGTCACTTCAGCGATTACAAACTGGCAGGCCTTCGCTCAGCCATGGACCTGGAGCACAGTTTTGGTCCCGCTTACGCGCGGGGGCTGCTCGTCCGCGGACAACATTGCTGGGCGCTGATTGGGGTCAATGCGGAAGAAAGCCAGGCAACGATCGATGGCGTGCTCACCCTGGGTATCCTTTGGCTCGCCTATTGCCGGGAACACTCGGGGAAGCGGGTTTGCCGGGGATTGCGGGTGCTGGTGCCATCTGGCTGTAGCGCGACTACACACGCGCGCATGGCATGGCTCGATCGCACGCTTGCCCAATGGGAGCTGTACGAGGTCAGCGAAGGCAGCGACGAATTGCAAAGCATCGATACCGCGGACCAGGGCAATCTCAAGATGCGGCTGATGCATGCCTTCAATCAGGACGCAGCGATTGCCCGCGTGCAGGAAGGGATTGCCCGCATTCTGCTCCTGTTACCGCCGGGCATGCGCGATCGCGTGAGCGTGCGCGCACGCAATGCGAGCGAAGTTGGGGTTTCTCTCTACGGGCTCGAGTTCGCTCGCGTGCGTCAGAGCTTTGTTGCCGATTCGTTCGCCCGCCACGATGCCATCACGTTCGGCGCGGGCATGAATGAAACACCGCTCGATGAGGAGAGCGAGGAGATCTTCTCCCGGTTCATGCAGCGGTTGTTTGAAAATCGCTATCCTGAAGGCAGCGCGCGGAACCCGCTGTTTCGGCTGCAGCCCGAGGCGTGGCTGCAATCGAAGTTGATGGATGATCTCACTCGGGCGGATAGCAGCCTGGCTGCGAAAACGATCTATCAACAGGTGCCGGCCTTCGCCGCGGCCGACCGCGCCATGCTCGATCTACTGACGGTGACGCGCGGCGGACAATTGGCGATTTTGGAATTGAAAGTGGATGAGGATCTGCACTTCCCGTTGCAGGGTTTGGATTATTGGATTCGCGTTCACTGGCTACAGCAGCAACGCAATGCAAACGGGCTGGGCGAGTTGGAACAGAACGGCTACTTTCCTGACGTTCGCCTGCTACCGGTCCCGCCAATCCTGTTCTTTGTAGTACCGGCGTTGCGCGTGCACCCCTCGATGGATACAGTCCTGCAGCACTTTTCTCCATCCATTCCGTGGAGCCTGATCGCGCTGAACGAAGCCTGGCGCAGTGAACCAAAGGTGATCTTTCGCAAGCAAAGCCGACAGGCAACGGTCTAGAAACGGGCGCTGTCGGAGTGCATGTCCGTTTGGTTAGGCGGCCCAAAATTGAACGGGTAAGGAATGACGGGTGCCCCACATCTCGCTCGTTTTTCGCGAGATGTGGGATTCCACGGCTACCACCCGGCCACTATCCCCCTTGGCGACAGGTCTTGAAGGAAGATCATCTACACCTTCCACAATCAGCGGTAGAGGTTATTGGAATCCCACATCTCGCGAAAAACGAGCGAGATGTGGGGCACCCGACATTGGTTAGGAAACAGGCTTGAGAAATGCGGTTCAGTGCACGAGCTCAGGCGATCGTGGTGAGGGGCGCTTCTGCCGGAGCCGCAGCGAAGAAGCTATCGACGGCCGCGAGCACCGCATCGCCGCTGCGGGCTTCGTAAATGCTCTTGCGCAGGATGGCTCCACCCGGAACCCCATGGGTGAACCAGGAGGCGAACTGCTTCATCCGGCCGCCGATGGCTGCTGGTTCGTCCTCCTCCATCAGCATGAGAAAGTAGTCGCGGATCATGTGATAGCGATCCATCGGGGTGGGCTCGTCATACACTCCGAAAGCGGTGTACTGGGCGATCTGGCGGAAGATCCAGGGATTCGCGGGGGCCGCTCGGCCAATCATGACCGCGTCACAGCCGGTCTCCGCGACCATGGTGCAGGCGTCCTCCGGCGAGCGAATATCGCCATTGCCGATGACTGGAATCCGCACCGCGTCCTTCACCGCGCGGATATACTCCCAGCGCGCTTGCCCGGAGTAGCCCTGCTCGCGGGTACGGGCGTGCAGCGCTACCGCATTCAGACCGCTCTCCTGGGCCAGTCGCGCCAACTCCACGCAGACAATGTTCTGGTCGCTCCAGCCCATGCGGAACTTCACTGTAAACGGGATGCGCACCGCGGCGCGAACCCGCTCGAAAATGGTCGCAATGTGCGGCAGGTCGCGTAATAAGCCACTGCCGCCGTTACAGCTGACGACACGCTTCGCCGGGCAGCCGAGGTTGAGATCCACCATGTCGAAGCCGGCTTCTTCCACGATGCGCGCGGCTTCGGCCAGCGTGACCGGGTCAGACCCGAAGAGCTGGGCCGAAATAGGGTGCTCATCTTCGTCGTAGGAGAGATAGCGCTTGCGCTTGGACTCACGCATGCGCGACAGGCCATCGGCGGAGGTGAACTCCGTCATGATCAACCCGCAGCCGGACTGCTGGTTGGTAATAGGGGTCTCCACCAGGTCGCGGCGATGCTCACCTGCAGACGTCCCCGAAAAGATGCTGGCATTGCGGATAAAACGCCGGAATACAGTATCGGTGACACCGGCCATGGGCGCGAGCACCGTGGCGGGCGCCACCGTAACGCCGCCGATTACCAGGGACGCAGGGACGCGTGCCCCCACTGGCATGCTGTTCTCTCGCGGATTGTCCCAGTTCTTCTTCATGGAAACTTTTTTCATGGGCGGCGGAAACAACAAAGGCCTCCGCTAACGGAGACCTTTGCCGGCAACGAAGTCAGCTCAGTGGGACGCAGGCGCTGCCTTTGCAGCGGCCTCGCTCTTGCCGGTGTCTGATTTGGCGTACTTGCGGCGGAAGCGCTCTACGCGGCCTGCGGTATCGACCAACTTCTGCTTGCCGGTAAAGAAGGGGTGGCACGCGGAGCAAATTTCCACGTGAATGTCGCCCTTGTGGGTCGAGCGCGTTTCAAATGCAGAACCACACGCACACTGAACCCGAATATCTTTGTAGTTTGGATGAATTCCTTCTTTTGGCATCTCGGAAACCTTTCTTATAAAGCACGCCTTCTGCGGCTCGAATCCTTATTTTAAGTCATTTAGGACATTCTTTCCACAGAACGCTCCGGTTCCCCACCCAGCGGGGTGGCGAGGTCGGGCGGGGTAGCGTATTTTTGGGAGAGTCATGCCCCGTATTTGTCCCCTCTGTGAAGATTCAGGCCTGCGCATGGTCGTCGAGCCGAACGGCGACCGCTATGCCCAGCCATGCGACTGCCGGTTGCAGAAGCATGCGGCGCGGCTGTTGAAGCGTGCCGGCATTCCCAAGCGCTATGAGCACTGCAGCCTCGACACGTTCGAACCCGGCTTCGGGCAGGCCGATCAGTCCCTCGCGGCTGCCCACATCATGGCGCGCAACTTCGTGGCCGGGTACCCGGTCACTACCGAAGGCCGTGGTCTGCTGCTCACCGGCGACGTTGGCATCGGCAAAACGCACCTCGCGGTCGGCATCATCCAGGCCCTGATTTTGGAAAAAGGTGTTCCGTGCCTGTTCTGCGACTACCGGGAGTTGCTGAAGCGCATTCAGGAGTCTTATAACCCACTGGTCTCGACCACGGAACTGCAGATCCTGGCGCCGATCTTTGAGGCCGAAGTGCTGATTCTGGATGAGTTAGGTGCGCAGAAGCCCACCGATTGGGTGTGGGACACAGTGGCGCTGATCCTGAATACCCGCTATAACGACAAACGCACTACCCTTATCACCACCAACTACCCGAATGCCCCGGCTGCCCTGTCGCGCAATGCGGACAAAGTCATGCGGGAAGAAACTCTGGGGGACCGCATCACAGAACGTATGCGATCGCGACTAGTCGAGATGTGTGTCGAGGTCGAGATGCGCGGCAAAGACTTCCGCCAAACGGTCAAGAAAGCTCGTTTTGGCTGAAGTGAGCGCACGTCTGAGGCAGGTACAATCTCGTGATGCCGGCTGAACAAGACAAAGGCCCCGCGAACCCGAGTTCCGCTGAAAGTGATGCGGATCCCGGTTTTTTGGCTTCCCACCAGAAGCGGGAGGCCACCTCGTGGGCGCCCTGGATAATTGCTGCCGTGGTGATCATCCTTGCCCTGGTCATACTGGTATTCGCCGGGGGACATGGCAATTCCAGTTCGCAGGCCGCTGGAACGGGCATGGCGGCCGCGGACCCCTACGCTGCCAGCCTGGCAATCAGCAACCTGCAAATGAGCGAAGCCACCAGCTTCTCCGGAGCCAAGGTCACCTACGTCGATGGGCAGTTGAGCAATCATGGGAACCAGACAGTCACCGCAATCACCGTCCAGGTAGGATTCCATAGCGAAACGGGTGAGTTTGCACAGAGACTAGCCGTGCCTCTCAGTCTGATCCGCACCCGCGAACCTTATGTGGACACGCAACCCGTATCCGCTGCTCCCATCGAGCCGGGTCAGACGCGCGATTTCCGGCTGATTTTCGACGCTGTGCCGCCTGAATGGAACCAGCAATACCCTGAGATCCGGGTTATCAGCGTCCGCGTGAAGTAATCCGGCATCGATAGGGGGAGGGCAGTACATTCGTAACCGCGATGGAGTGACCCGAGCATTTTTTTCGTACCACTAGAGAAATGTTCACTTCCCCAGGCTGCTCCGGTGGGTCCTCAGGAGGTACCGGAAAAGATACTTTTTAGCTCTAAGCCTTTTGCAATGAACATATTTTAAAAATATCGCGCTGGGCAACATTTTTGGCCAACCAGTTGCAACAGTTCGAGTCAAGTACGAAGTGAAGAGTGTGTGAAGGCATCTTCCCACTTCGAACTTCAGGCCAAAAAGGGATTAGCGTGAAAAATAGTTTGGGAACTCCGGGATCGATGGCAGCAGTTGTTCTGGCAGCAGCTTTAGGCGCGCCGGCGATCGCACAAAATGCCCCGGCAGCCACTGGCGCAGCGCAGACCGGCGCCAGTTCTACAACACAGGCTACCCCGGCGACTACACCCGCCCCTGCAACTTCGAGCACTTCTGGCAGCGCCGCTGACGCTTCCACCTACGCCACGGGTCAGCCGTTACCGACGAAGTCGAACGAAGGATTTTGGGGCAAGATGAACCCGCTGGCTCGCAAGAAGTGGGTGAATCGTCAGGTCGCCCCAGTAAAAGATCGGCTGAATGAGTTAGATCAGCTGAGTTCCAAGAACGCGAACGATATCAAGGATGTGGATAGCAAGGCGCAGGCCGGTATCCACCAGGCGCAGACCACGGCAGACTCTGCCAATCAGCAGGCGCAGCAAGCCTCCACGCAGGCTGGCCAGGCGCAGCAGATGGCGCAAACAGCCAGTGCGCATACTGACAAGTTGAATACTACGGTCAGCAATCTTGACCAGTACCAGCAGATTACGGATACGGAGTTGCACTTCCGGTCAGGTCAGTTGGGGCTAAATGCCAAGGCAAAAGAAGCTTTGGATCAGGTAGCTACCCAATTGGAAGGGCAGAAGGGCTACATCGTCGAAGTGCAGGGTTATTCGCACGCCCGCGGTCAGGCGGCGATCCAGAAGTCACAGGATATGGCGGATGCAGTAGTTCGCTACCTGGTCGTGGATCACCATGTGCCGGTCTACAGAATTTATCGCCTCGCGATGGGTAATGCTCCTCGTGAGGAAACCACAGAATCGGGCAATAGCGGAACGGTCGTTCACGTAACGCTGTTGCACAACAGTCTTGCGGCATTGGACTCGCCTAAAACACAAAACATGGCAGTTCAGCGATAGGCGCGACGCAGTAGCCTGCAGCCCTCCCCCCGGGAAACTGCGTCGCCGTCCTACCAACCGCAAATAAGCTCTCACACAACGAGAGAACCAAGGCAGATTGGCCCCTCACCCGAGGGGCCCTTTTTTTTGCCTTTTCAGACGAAGCCCTGCCCCGCTGTCTCGTAACGAAATACGGGTGACCCACATCTCGCTCGTCTTTCGCGAGATGTGGGATTCCACGAACCTCGGATCGTTCCGTGTGGAAGGCGTATGGGGCCACTATCGAAGAGCTGTTGCCGGTAGAGGGTGGCTGGTGGACAGCCATGGAATCCCAC
>CAZZVD010000036.1:0-28173 GCA_964657465.1 uncultured Acetobacteraceae bacterium
ACTGTCCGGAGACAACCACAATGCCCCCACCCCTGGACGGGTGTGGGCATTTTGGTCGGAAGCAGAGGGTTGTGGCGAGAAATCCGGGTTAGTGTAGTGGAAGCAAAAGGTGATTAAATACGGCGTGCGCCTATCAAGTCCCGAAAGGCTTCTGAAATGTCTTCTATTTCCCGCCGCAAAATGCTAAAGAGCACGATCGCCGGCACGGCGTTAATTTCGAGTGGTGCTGCTGCTTCGTCCCTGTCCTGGGCACAAAACCAGCCTGCGGTACCTGCGACCACCCCCACGCAGAGAAAGGGAAATATCAAGCAGTCGGTCAGCCGCTGGTGCTATCCCAAGATGACTCTGGATGAGCTATGCGCCTATTCAGTCCAGATTGGGCTGAAGGGCATTGACCTGCTGAAGCCGGACGAGTTTGAGGTTCCAAAGAAATACGGGCTGCTTTGCACCATGGGCTACGTGGACGGCGGCACAATTCCCGATGGCTTGAACGTGTTGGCCAACCACGATGCAATTGAGGCCGGATTACGCCGCAGCGTTCCCCTTGCAGCAAAGGCCGGCGTTCCCAATGTGATCACGTTTTCCGGCAATCGCCGGGGCATGTCTGATGAAGAAGGCGCGAAGAACGTGGTCATCGGCTTGAACCGCATGAAGAAGATTGCGGAAGACAACAATGTGGTGCTGTGCCTGGAGTTGCTGAACAGCAAAGTCAATCACAAGGACTACATGGCGGACCATACCGCCTGGGGCGTCGCGGTGATGAAACAGGTCAACTCCCCTCATGTGAAGTTGTTGTACGACATTTACCACATGCAGATCATGGAAGGTGACCTCATTGCCACGATCCAGGCGAACATCGAATGGCTGGGCCACTTCCATACGGGCGGCGTCCCCGGCCGGCATGAGCTGGACAATAAACAGGAAGTGCAGTGGGATGGGGTGATGCGCGGCATTGTGGCCAGCGGTTACAAGGGATACGTGGCCCATGAGTTTATCCCGACCGGCGATCCTAAAGCCTCTCTGCTGCAGGCAGTCGATCTGTGTGACGTTTAGCAGGTTGCTGAGAGATCAGCCGCTGAACTGCCCGCCAGTGACAAACTGCGCTCACCGTTCGGATATGATAGCGCCAGCTCTGGAGGCACTATGCGCAAGCTTGCCCTTGTTCTTACCCTGTGCGTCACCGCTCTTTGCATGGCTACGCCGGTCACCAACGTCTATCACTTCACACTCAAGTCGATCGACGGCAAGCCAGTGAGCCTGCACTCGTACCGCGGTAAGGTTTTGCTACTGGTCAACGTGGCCAGCAAGTGCGGCTACACGCCCCAGTATGCCGGTCTCGAATCTCTGTACAAAAAGTACAAGGATCGCGGCCTGGTGATCGTGGGCATTCCGGCGAACAACTTTGCCGGCCAGGAACCAGGGACAAACGCAGAAATCAAAACCTTCTGCCGCAACAAGTACGACGTGACCTTTCCCATGATGTCGAAGGTCTCGGTTGTTGGCGAGGACAAAGCGCCTCTTTACGCTTTCCTCACCGACAAATCCACGAATCCGCAAATCGGTGGTGAAATCAAGTGGAACTTCACCAAGTTCCTCTTCGATCGCAATGGCAAGCCAGTGCAGCGCTTTGAGCCAGCGATCACACCGGATTCTCCTGAGGTCACGGCTGCGATCGAATCTGCACTCGCGAAGTAGGGCTGTCGTACCAGGCAGGATTTCTCGCCGGCTGGACCGGCTGTTTATCGTGTGAATCGAGGAGCGCGCACGCGTAGCCACTCCTGCTTCAGCCCGGTTGCCGCCAGCAGGAACATCATGGAACCCAAATGCTTCGGATCGAACAGAAAACTTTCGTCGAGGTTATAGAAGAGGGTCAGTAAAACGATGGCCAGGTACCATTCCACGGCGCGTAATTGCTTTTCGTCGCGGGACCGCAGAAGGCAGCCAAGGCCATCACGGAATGCAAATCCGAAGACCAGCACAACGATAGAGAAGCCTAGCAGGCCGCTCTCCAGCAGCACATCCAGAAAGCCGTTTTGTGCCTGCGCCAGCACCCACGAAACCACCAGGATCACACGATAGGATTCCCCTTCGAGTCCAAGCCAGAACGCCTGGTAGCCGTAGCCAAGCATGGGGCGTTTGGCAATCGAGTCGAGCACGGTGCTCCATATCTGTGTGCGCCCGGTCAAGCTAAGGTCCTTGCCCAGCAAACCAATCAACGCATCCGGCCAGATGATGACGGCGGCAGCCACGCCCGCAGCGACAAAAAAGAAGGCAACACAGACGAAGAGATAGTCTTTTTTGCGCAGGTGATGCAAGAGCTTCAGGACCACCAAATAAACCAGGTAGACGACAGTGAGCAGATAAGCCGTCGCTGCGCGCGAAAATGCGATTGCAACTAAACAAAAAAGAATCTGAGATCCACGCAGGACCCGCAGAATCATGTTGCGGGGTGCGTAGGAGATCGCTGCGGTCATAGAGAAAAGCGCCATGTTGCCGAGATAGTTTTTTGCGCTGAACACGCCCTTCCATGCGTCGGCATGGCCTCCCATCTGGTCTAACCCGTATTGCGGCGTAACCAGGGCGGAGAGGATACTGGCGAGCATCGTTCCGCTGCCAAGGATGAGTAACAGTTCCAGCACTTCATCACTCGTGTAGCGCGACATGATGTAGTACAGCAATAATGTGCCGCCCAGAAGCAATACCCCGGAGCTGATGGTTCTGCTGGGCAGTTGTGAAAAAGGGCAAAGCAGCAGTGCGAGAAGCGGAAAGACGGTGACCAGCTTCATCTGTAAGCTTAGCCGCCGCACGGCTTGTTGCCGCTTGATGACGAAACACATGCAGGCAACAAAGATGACCAGTTTGCTCGCGCGTTCGAACATTACGCCGCCTGCGGATACCGTGGCAACCGCGCGGGTGGCTGTCGGATCGTTCGCCAAAGGGGAGACGCCATCAAGGGCGAAGTAAAGCAGCAGGAGCATAAGGCCCCAGGTGGAGGTGCGTCCCCAAAGGCCTGTGCTTCGATCAGGCAGGTAGTCTGGGGTGATCCCTTCCATGATCGTGGGCACCAGAGCAAATTCTTGTACGGTTGCCAGAGTAGCCTCCTTGTTAAGAAAAGCGGGCAGGGTTTAGGCGGAGGAACCACCGGTTCCGAACCTCCCTTTCAATGGGACTTCGAAGGGCTATTTCACATAAATGGCGGCGGATGTGGCCGAAGCAAGTATGCCGGTCCCGTTGACGACAATGTTGCGCATGAAGCTGAACGGGATGTAGACCACATCGTCAGGCAGCAAACCAATATCGGCTCTCTTCCCCTTCTGCATCGCACCCACTTGCAGATCGATTTCCTCGACTCCATCCGAGGTTTCACGCACCAGCTTCGATCTGCCGACAGCCGCGGTGTGGTTGGCATAACCCGCGAGCGCAATCGCCTGCAGCACCGTCATGCGTGAGTTGTTCGTGTTCATCGGATAGCCGCCCGGCTTCGATACGTCGCCCAGTACATACACGACCGCTGCTTTGGGAACTATGACTGTGTCGCCGGGGTACACCATGGGGTCGTCGGTGAGGGCGGCGTTGGCAGCGTTGGAGTAGTAGTAATCGACCTTCTGCTTTCCAGGGCCGAAGCGCTGAATAGTAATGTGCCGATCGGCAAGGTCGGTAAGACCGCCCACCATCGCGAGCACCTCCACCACTTTGCGCGCGGTATCCAATTCATAAACGCCTGGCTTGATTACCTGCCCCATCACCGACGCATTCTGGGTGGCATATCCTTCTACCCGTAACAAAACCTGTGGCCGCTTCATCACCCCTGCGGCAATCAGGCGATCCTGGATCCGCTGGGCAGCTTGCTCCGGGGTTAAACCAGCGACCAGCACGTTTCCCAGAAAGCTGAACGGGATGTTACCAGCGTCGGTAACCCGGGCACGCTGCTCCATCTCAGGGGTATCGTAAATCTGTATGTGCAGCAGATCGCCAGGGCCGATAAGCAGGGTTTCATTCTGCGCGAACGCAGACGTACCAGAACCAGCGAACACACAGGCTAGTAGCAGAAGTACTCCTGCAGATTGAATTCTTGATTTTTTCATCACGCTTTCATCGCCTCCCTTTCCGGTTGCAGATACGAAATAAATCCTTCTTCCAGTTGCTCCCGCACACCATTAATGACGATGTTGATTTTGCGGCCGCCGGCTGATTGCACTTCCTCGAGCATGCGGTAACTGGATTCGAGAGCCGGTAGAGGAGTTCGGCCATGACGCGCGATCAAGAGCACAGAGTCAACCATGGAGCTGAGAACGACGGAGTCAGTAAACTGCAGGACGGGTGGCGCATCGAGCAGTACGATATCGTATTGCGCCTCCCAGGCCCTGACCAGATCGGCCATGCGGCGCGATGCCAGAAGCTCCGCTGGATAACGCGGCAACGGGCCGGCCGGCAAAAGGGATAGCCCCGGCACCTCGAGAACAGGAATAGTGAGTGAAGTGCCGTGGTCCGAAGCGGGGTTCGACAACACCGTACTCAGGCCTTCGAAGGCATCCATCTCCAGATTGCGATGCAGGGATGGATGGCGGAAGTTCGCGTCGCACAAGAGAACGCGCTTGCCCTGTTGGGCAAACACGATGGCGAGATTCCAGCTAAGATAGCTCTTCCCTTCGCCGATCAAAGGACTCGTCATCAGCAAGGAGCGCGGCGGAATACCGCTGCGCGAGAACATCAGGGAAGTACGCAGGGAACGGAGCGCCTCAACGAATTGGGAGTGCGGGCGATCGAGCGCTGGGAGAGGGCATTTTTCAACCCAGTGGGCGTCGCCCGCCATCGGGGGCAATTCCTTTTGATAGGGCAGCACACAAAGGGGCATGGGACCGAGTTCCCGGGAAATCTCTCGCAGGTCCTGGATTTTGGTGTCAGTCACATCCCGCATCAATGCCCCCACAACACCGACCACCAGCCCTGCCAGAATGGACCCCAGCAGATAGAGCAGGACAATCGGCTTGGCCGGCGTATCGCTGGCCTTGGCCCAATCGACGATGGAGATGTTAGTCGAATGCAGCCCCGCCAGCAGTCCCGACTCCTTGAGGTGTTTCAACATGTCGTCGTAGAGCGATCGCGTTTGATCCGCTTCCTGGCGCGCCATCTGGTATTCAATGGTCTTGTTGTTAAGCGCCTCTGCCTCACTCTTGTCCAGAGCGAAGTCTCTGCGTGTTTTTTCTTCCGCCTGTTGCGCGACCATGAAGTCGTTATGAGCACGCCCGGCGACGCGCGCCACCTCGTCCCGTATGGCAGCCTGCACTGCATTAAGGTTGCCACGAACCTCTGCAATCTTTGGGTACTCCGGCCCAAACTTCTCGGAGAGCTCCTGCAACTGGCCCTGCAGCGCTGTTTCCTGCAGACGCAGGTTCTGAATCAGAGTGAGCGATGTGCTGATGCCCGAGGCGGAAGCCCCGGTGAGCGCATTCCCGCCCAGGGTCGAAATCAACTCGGCATTCCCGCTCCGGACTACTTCGTCGATGGCGCCCTTCATGATGCGATTGGATTGCGCCGCAGCTTCCGCCTGGGTAGCCATCTGCAGCTTCTCGAGCGTGGGACTATATACCTGGTCGCGGCCTTCGCGATCCACTTCCCCCAGGGCGAACACCCCTGACTCCTGTTGCAGCTTCACCACCTTCGCCTGTAATTGCTCGGTCTTAATGCGCAAGTCACCGAGTTGCGCGCTCAACCAGGAAGACGCCTGCATGGTTGCTTCATAGCGGGCCTGGTAACCCTTCTCGATCAGGCCCTTCAACAGGTGGTTGACCACGGCCGCAGCCATCTCCGGTTCGGAGCTTAGATACTGGACATCAATCAGGCGAGTTCCGGGCACTGGTTTTACGATGAGATTGCGGTGAAATATCTCCAGCACCCGCATGCGGCGATGTGGCGAATCTTCGAGCGACGCCCCTTCCCGATCCATCGTTCCTTTGGGAGCAAGCAGACCGAGTACCCAGCCAATTGGACTCCAATGCGGCCGGTAATCCGCAGACTGCTCCAGACGCAGATCTTCGATCACGTGCAAAGCGAGAGAGTCCGACTCGAGAATTTTTGCCTGCGTTTGGATGATCATGTTGGTTTCGAGCGCGTCGGATGGAGCGTCGGCGCTTTCCGACTGGATGCCGAGAGAACCTGTCGAATCTTTCTGCAGCTCGATCTCGCCTGTGGACCGGTACAGCCGGGTAGAAAGGGCCAGGGCGGCGATCCCCAGCAAGAAGAAGGTCGCAAGGCTGATGTAAACGATCCGGCGGCGCCGGGTCAGCATGGTCCCCACCTCACGCAGCGTGAGTTCGGGGGACGAAGACCTGGCGGCACTGGTTATTTGCGGGGGTTGTAACACAATCTTGTCCACGAATGTAATCTCCATTGATACAGGGCCTGCGGCACTACGGGCCGGTGAGATGAACTACCTGGCGCACTCTGGATGCACCGAGGGTCTGCGCGATCAGCTACCCTCGCGCATGCATAACGCGAACATGCTTAGACATGGCATGGACCTGCCTAAACCGGCCGGCTGAGCACCATTGCGTAACGATCCTTTAGCCTGAGGAATGGCGCCTCGATCCAACGGTACGAGCCCAGCGCAAGCAGGATTGTGACCACCAGTCCAAATCCTTTCAATCCCAGCAATCGCAAGCCGGTTGTTCCAGGCAGCAGGCTGACAGCAACGAGAATCCCAGACAGGTGCAGCATGTAAAGCCCGAAACTTATTTTGCCCAGTTCCACGATCCACCGTGCACGGAGCAAAGCATTGCGGCTATGCAAGCATGCGAAGAAAATCGCTCCTGCGCCGAGCGAAATCAGCAGGCGGCCGAGCACCATGCGGCCATCCATTGTTCCGGGTTGATCGATCAGCCATGCCGATGCAATCAGCCAGCTTGCCAGACCGGCACTTAACAGCAGCCCGCGAGCGGTGCGCGTGAGCCTGGGCAAACGGTCGGCGTAGAGCGCGAAGAGAACACCCAGGGCCAGCGGAGCGCAGCGTGACAGGCTGCCGTAGTAGATGTACCCTCCGCTCAAGCCGGCCATCACCACGCCGATTTGGCTGAATGTGGCCAATAAGAACATCAAGGCTGCTGCTACGGCCATGCCTCGCGGCTTCAGCAACTTCATGAGAAGAGGCCAAAGCAGATAAAATTGCTCTTCGATCGATACAGTCCACATCGGCGCAACGATTGACTTCGGGCTCCCGCAGACCGCGCTCACCCAATTGCCAACAAAAAGTGCTAACCCGGCGATGTAGTACCAGGGCAGCGTTTGCTTTGGGATCGTATGGGCCAGCAGAACTCCGAGGGCGAGCACAGCAAAATAGAGCGGCCAGATACGAAGGGTGCGGCGTATGTAAAAGCGCCGGAGAGAAATGGTGCCGGTCGCGCGCAACTCACGCAATAGCAGTGACGTAATCAGAAAAGCACTCAGGGCGAAGAAGAGATCGACTCCCGCCGCTCCCGCTTTGCTGGCTCCGGCCCATATCCACGGGAATGGCAGATGCATTGTGCTATAGAAGCCCCGCTGCGCCGGCAAGGTGTGAGAGACAAACACACCCAGGAAGGCATAGAAACGCAGGCCATCCAGTTCCGGCTGATAGAACCGCGCGCTTGCTCGATGGTCGGCCAACGGCGTTCCGGCTTCTATCGTGGCTTCCATCGTCTGGGTCATCTGTGTCATCGATGCCATCGTTCGGTGCCTCCTTTCAAATACCTGACGTCTCTTGAGGAATACTGCGACTGCACTAGCTCAAGCCGGCATCATCGCGTGTCTCGGGTGCGGGCGAGGGTTTGTCAGCCGAATACCGGGAAGCGTGCGACCCCTCGCGATCAGCCAGCAGTTGTTCAAAGATTTGCTCTAACCGCTCGGTTTGCCGGAGCAGGTTGAAGTGATCGACCACATTTCTTCGACCGGCGAGCGAGTAGCGCTGCCAGAGTTCCTCATTCTGTAACAGCAAGAGGATCGCCTCGGCCAGGCCGCTTGCATCCTTTTCTGTTACCAGCAGTCCTGTTTCCCCGTGCCTGACTGCTTCCGGAATGCCACCGCTCAAAGTGCTGACCACGGGGAGGCCCATGGCCTGCGCTTCGATGAAGACCATCCCGAAACCTTCCGCGTCCCCGGAGGCAGCAACCACGCTGGGAACGCAAAAGATGGATGCGCGCGACATCCAGTCACGCACTACGCTCGCCGGCTGGGTGCCCAGGAAGCGACAGCGTACGCCGAGCGAATGCGCCAGGGCTTCATAGGCCGGACGAAGACGTCCATCGCCGATGAGCACCAGGCCAGCGGCGGGATGGCTGCGTTGCACCTGAGCCATGGCTTCAATCAAGCTCCCACAGCCTTTCTTCTCCACCATGCGACCGACGAACAAAACAAAGCTTTCCCGTTTGCGGTTAACCGGCGGCCTGAACTTGTCCACATCCACGCCGATCGCATGCACGATGGTGCGATCTGCCGGATAGCCCATGGCCAGGCCACGCTGGCGCACGAAAGAAGAGCAAGAAAGGAACAGCGCACCCTTTTGCTGCAAAGCGGTTCTTCCCTGCAGGTATTCGCGGCCGAGGCGAGTTTTGCCCATTTGTTGGTCGCTCAGCGTTACATCGTAGCCGTGCAGCGCAGTCACCAGCGGGACATCCAACTGTTCCGCAAGCTGTAAGGCGGCATGACCATCTGGAGCGAAATGGGCATACACCAGCTTCGGGCGGCGCGCGCGCAGACGCGCCAGCTGCGTGCGCGATGGCCCCGCATAGCGGAAGCAAAGTTCTCGCAATCTCCCTCCGACCCCGCCACCATCGACCGTCCAGCTGCTTTCCCGCGGCAACTCGATGCCGGCCATCCGGCGCCAGCCCACGAAGTACGGCGAGAAGCGCCGCATCGCTGCTGCTTGCGCCACAATGAAAGTTTCTGAAGGCGGCAAAAGCTGAATGCGAAAGACCACCACGGTCCCCTGGTTCACCTGGCACTGTTCCGTCATGATGCCCTCATCGTCGATCGCCTGTGCGCGCCCAGGACCTCGCGATACAGTTGCTCGTAACGGGGCGCGACCTCGCTCCAGGCAAAGCACCGGGTGGCGGCACGTGCAGCCTCGCCCATCAGACGCAGGCGACTTTCCGGTAAAGTGAGCGCTCGCTCCATTTGTGTTTCCAGGCCAAGCGCATCCTGATCGACCAAAAAGCCCGTAACCCCGTCGCGCACAACGTCTGGATGAGCACCCACGGCGGTCACTACCACGACGGTCGCCGCACTCATGGCTTCGATGGTGGAAAGCCCGAAGCCTTCATAGCTGGAGGCAGACACAAACACATGGGCCCGCTTAAGCACGCGACACAGATCCTGGCCGCTTGCCCGACCGTGGAAGGTCACCCGGCCGCGCAGACCAAGCTCGGCGGCGCGTTGCTCGAGCGAAGCTCGTAGCCCGGCAAAGTCGGAGCCCACCCACTCCAGGCGCAGGTATGGATATCTATGCTTGAGCAAAGCCATCGCTTCCAGAACTCTGAAGATGCGCTTGTTTTCAGCAAGGCGGGAGACGCCCACGATCAATCCCGGCTCAATGTCTTTCTGCACACTCCAGAAGCGCTCGATAGCAGCGCCGTTCTCGATCGTTCGCAGCCGCTGCGGTGGCACGATTTTTGAAAACATGTCGCGATCGTGCCGGCTCACACACACTACGGCCTCTACACCCGCGAGCGTCTGGCGCGTAATCGTCCGGAAATACAGTTCTTTTAACCTTCGGGCATGCTGGGTATGGAAGAAGCCTCCATGGGTACTAACTACCAGCGGGATGCGATGGAACCAGCGAAGCGAGCTCAAATAGTCGACAAAGAAATCGATGGCGTGAATATGTACCAGGTCGTAGCCGCGGATGGCCTGCAATGCGGCGGGAGCCACTGGGTAGCGCCGCGACCCCCAATGCCGTATGCGGTGCACGGTCAATCCGCTCTCGATCGAAAACGCCGGGGCCGCCTCGCCCGTGGCAAACAACGTCCGGAGCGTCGCCACCTGCACGCAATGGCCGTTGCGTTGCAACGCTCCGCTGAGGCCTTCCACGAAGCTCTCCATGCCCCCCTGGGCCGGAAGAAATTGTCTTGTAAGCTGCAGTATCTTCACGAGGGTGTCACCGGGGAACGGAGTGCGGGCATGCTGGCCATCCAATCGCGCAAACGGCGGCGACGGCGGCGTGGCAAAAACAAGATGGCTAAAAAGATTGCAAAGTCGCGCGGTGCGCTCTTTCCGTGCAGTAGAGCCTCCAGCAACAGCTGGGGAAATGCACGCCATGCCCCCTGGTCAGACGCTTCTGCAGAGATCTGATACAGGGCGAAACCCGACAGCGCGCGCGGCGTGAATAGGTGCCGGTCACGCCGTAGCCACGCCAGCGAATACTCCCAGTTTGATTTGTTGCTAACCGTAGCCCGCTGCTCTTCTATATTGTGAATAGCCAGCACATCATTGGCGAACACAACCTCAGCACCGGGCAGCCGGCCCAGGCGCAGGACCCACTCGGTGTCCTGATGCTTGACCTGACCGCTCTTGAACGGCTGCGCCAGCATCAACGAACGACGGACGAAAAATGTGGAGGTCTGGATATAACCCTCGCCGCGGGTCAGGCTACGGCGCGCCAGCACATACTCCCCAATCTGTTCGTTGGCAGCAGGCAGGCGCCGCGGCCAGACATAGTCCCTACCCGGTGTGCGGGCGATCATTTTGCACGTACCGAGGATGACTTTGGCATTCGATCGCCCCACCGCTGCTATCTGGGCTTCTAGTTTGCCGGGCAGCCACTCATCGTCGTCGTCAAGAAATGCAATCCACTCACCCACTGCTGCATCGACGCCGCGATTGCGTGCATCCGACCCGCCGACGCTTTCAGGCAGTGCAACTATGCGCAGCCGTGCATCCTCGCTCGCCCACTCTTCCAGCGCTTGCTGCGTCACACGATCTTCGCCATCGATCACGACGACCACTTCGATGGCTCGCAGAGTTTGTGCCAACGCACTGCGCACCGCCCGCCGTAAGAGTTCAGGACGTCCGCGGGTTGGGATTACTGCCGAAACAAGAACCATGACTGCTCCTAAGGCTAGGGGTGAAAGCAATGTGCCGAATCACCGGAACAGGGTGAGCACGAGGACCTTGGCATGAGTCGAAGCGGCCATTTCTTCGCCGCAAGAGCAAGCAACTTAGCTGCGTCGCGGCGCAGTTTGCAGGGCTTCAGCAATGGCGTAGTAAGCGGCCTTGGGCTGGAACGCAGCGTCAAATGGCAGTGGCCGGACGGGTAGCCCGTCTTTGCGAGGCCGATAGCCGGCTATCCAGCTAAACGAGTCCGCCAGACCCCAGGTGAGCACTCCGCGCACTGCCGGCTGTCGCAGGCTGGTGGTTAGAAATTTGCGATAAATGTCTGCCACGGCCTGGTCGCGCGTATCGGCTGCCGGCGATAGCGTAAAGTCCTGCACATCAAGCTCGGTGATAAATATCTTCATGCCCCGCCGCGCCAACTCCGCGAGAAACACTTCATAGCTTTTATCGCTAAGCACTGCTGCCTGCTCGGCCCGAAGGTGGGCTTCGATCCCAATTCCATGGACCGGAACTCCGCGGGAGATCATCCCGTCCAGCAGGTTGAGCAAGGCCGCACGCTTGGCATTGCCATAGCCATTAGAGAGCTCGAGGTAATTCTCATTCCAGATGAGAAGCGCTTTCGGATCGGCAGCAGCTGCTGTGCGAAAAGCGATATCGAGATAGCCTGTGCCACAATTCTGCAACCAGGGGCTGTCGCGGAGTCCGTCGGGACGCTGACTGCCCGGCTCCAATACTTCGTTGATTACATCCCAGGAGTACAACCTGCCCGCAAAATGACCCGCGACCTTTTGTATGTGGCCGGTCATCAACGCTGGACCCGATGCCGGGGTAAGCTGGCCAGAAATCCAGGCGGGTAATGCCTGATGCCACACCAGCGTATGCCCTCTCACCTTGAGGTGATGTGTGTCGCAAAACGTGACAAATTGGTCGGCATTGGTAAAGTCGTATATCCCTGGTGCACTGCTCAGGGACGCCCACTTCATATGCAGCTCGGGCGTAGCGATATCGCATTGCGATAGAAACAGCTGTTGATACGGAGCAGACTGAACGAAGTATTTCATCGCCAGGCACGACCCGAACATCAGGCCCCTATCCGCTGCGATTCTCTGTAGCGGAATCGCCGCAGCCTGTGACATCGTGACCCGCGTTATTCGGGAGAAGCACCCAAGCGCCGTTAGCCCATGCAGGAACTCTCTGCGGCTCCCCGTTCTCTTGCTTTGCATTTCACACCCTTCTCGTTTGCAGCGGTGAATCGTGAGCAGGCCGGAGCTCGCTACTGGGGAGCCGTCACTTTTTCTCCAGCTTCAAAGCAGTCCGTCCGCCCTGGCCGAAAGTTCGCCGCTACTCCGCATTTGCGCGCGGGCTCTGAGCTTTACGCCCGCGCGGTTTCGCGGGTAATCCATGATCAGCAGCAGGAGCAGGTACCAGGGTTCAATGCAATAGCGGCTAAATAGCCGCCGTGGTTCGTTGATCAATCGAAACGCCCATTCAAGACCGATTCGACCGGCCCAGCGCGGCGGCGTCGGCACAGCGCCGGCAACATAGTCGAGAGCAGCTCCGTTCGACGAAAGGATGACGTTAGCATTGAGCCGCGCACAATTCTCCTGCGTCCAGAATTCCTGCCGGGGCATGCCCATGCCTACCATCAACAGATCAGGCTGATAAGCGTTGATGCGCGCGAGCAATGCTTCGTTCTCGGCACTGCCGCTGGTTGCATCGAAGTATCCGTCACTCACTTCAATCTGCAGAGCAGGGTAGAGCCTGCGCAGCTCGGCGGCTCCTTTTTCCGCGACGCCTTTCGGCGATCCAACATTAAACACACGCCACTTGCGATCGGCCGCGAGTTTCATCAAAGGCCGCGTCCAGTCTGCATTCGTTACTCGCTGCTCCCGCTGCAGGGGAAAGCCATAGAGGCGGCCGAGTGCGACTAAAGGCATGCCATCAAGGTAGGTGTAGTCGGCACTGGAATAGAACTCGCGCATCCTGGCGTGGCGATGAAACAGGTAAACGCTGTGCAGATTGTGGTTGGCGATAACCCACTTTTGGCGTTCGCGTATTCCCTGCTCTACCAGCTCGCTCAGCTCAGGCATTGACTTGGGTTGTAACCTCAGTCCAAAGAACGCTACCGTATCGGTGGTGCCGGCAAATGCTTGACTTGGGGGATTCATGCGGGGGATTCTCCTGGTTTAGTTGCGACCGTCGATCTTGGCCCGTGCAACCGGCCTTGCGAGATAAGCTGGCAAAGGGTTCACAGTTCTTACTACCGCTTCTGGGTTATTACGTTTGTTACTTGGCGCAGGCTCAAATTGACAGAGCAGAACGCGGAAAGCAACAGCGGTTTCGCGGGGGGACTGTGATCAGTACGAGGTGGTTCTAAGATGGAACTAAGTTGTCCCAATTGGAAACACCCGGATTACTTATGCCAGGCGGCGAATAACATCAGCTTTTATTCTCTGTACTCTCTTTCCATGACACCAGGAGTCCTCTCTGCAAGGCTGCAATCAGACAAGGTACCCGAATGGTGCGCTCTGCCCTGTTAAGCAATGCTCCGGGTTACTGGCGAAAACTTCTGATGCAGCAATATTGTTAGCTGGAGTGAAGATGACCACGACTACTTACCACCTTCTGACCGAGGCCGAACCATTCTCAGAGTTCCAGGGCGGCGCCATTTCGCGATGGGCCGCCAATGTGCTCCGCGATTCCTCCCATTCCGTGGTAGTGTGTGCTTCCGCAGACGACACCTGGAAGTTTCCACCGGAGTCGATCAGCATTGTGCCCAGACTTGCGGTTTACAGGAGAATGCGAAGAGCCATCGCCCACTTACCCTGGTATCTGCATAGCCGCCTGATCTTGTGGCTTTTCCATTCGATATTGCAGAGGTTGCAGCCAGACGATGTTGTCTGGATTCACAATCGGCCGGAGTTTGCCCTGGCGCTCACTCCCGTCATCAGGCGGGTCAGGGCGCGAGTCGTTCTTCATCTCCACAATGCTCACCTGGTCGACGGCCCGCAGCAAATGATGCGAAAGGTTGCGGTGGATCGGCTGATATTCGCCAGCAATTTTCTCCTTGAGCAGGCGCGTCGCCACTTTCCCTCGCTAGGGCAATCTTCGGTCTTGTACAGCGGCGCGGATGAATCAATCTTTTATCCACCCGTAACGGAGCGGCGAAGCCCAGAGCCGCCCACTGTGTTGTTTGCCGGCCGCCTGGTTGCCGATAAGGGGGTCCACGTTTTGCTTGATGCCATGAGACTGTTGCAAAAACAGGCAGTACCATTGCAGGCCCACATCGTGGGCTCCTCCAGCTTTGGGCTCGGCCAGGAAACACCATACATCCGCCATCTGAAAGCTACTTCCCCACCAAGTGTCGCGTTTCTTCCCTATCGCAGTGGACCCGCGCTGGGGGACCTGTTTCGCAAAGCAGACATGTTCTGTTCTCCGGCCGTCTGGGATGAGCCCTTCGGTCTTGTGAATGTCGAGGCGCTTGCCTCTGGGCTTCCTGTCGTAACTACCTGCAGCGGGGGCACGAGCGAGATCTTTTCGACTGGCGGTGGCATCATGGTCGAGCGTGGCTCAGCCACGCACCTGGCGCATGCACTCCGCCGACTGGCCGAGGATCCTTCGTTTCGCACTACTCTCGGTCGTCAGGGTTACGCCGCCTTTCTGCAACGATTCACCTGGTCAAAGACCCGCGCACACATGCAAACAATCGAAAGTTCTCTGTAGGTTTGCTTAGTATCCAGGGCGGCATCCGCGTTCTTCGCCTCGCGCACGACATACAGCAGATTATGGATCGGCTTGTCTCGAATGAACAATGCGTACCAGCGATTGACCCGGCGAAGCCTCATATCAGGAGCCTTCACGTTAGCGGCCTTCTCCCTGCTGACTGAATGCGGTTATACCCCTGACTCCAGGAGCGGTTCGTCCCCACCCACTTCTTCACCGGCACCGCTTGGCCCGGGTCAGGGCACGGTCACGGTGACCGCAAAAGCCGCTGGCGAAATCCCGGCAGGCTTCATGGGACTAAGTTATGAAAAAGCGGCAATGAGCTACTCTTATTTCCGCGCTTCGAACCACGACCTTATCGGGCTGTTCCGCTTGCTGGGTAAAGGCGTCCTGCGCATAGGCGGAGGGTCTGTCGACCGCGTGTCCTTTGTGCGTGAATTGAAGGGCACCCACTTGCAAGTCACCGTCGCCAACATCAACGCCCTCGCCGCCTTTCTGCAGCAAACTGGATGGACCTGCCTTTACGGGATAAACTTTGCCGCTTCCACTCCGGCACTTGCCGCTGAAGAAGCAGCCTACGTGTCTGGGGCACTCGGACCGAATCTGCTTGGGATTGAGATCGGAAACGAGCCCGATGAGTACAGCGTTTCTGGTCATTTCTTCGCGGGCAATTGGAATATCGAAGACTACCTGGAACGGTGGGAGGTATTTCGCACTGCCATCATAGAGGCTGCCCCGCGTGCCCGCATTACCGGGCCGGTCGCCGGCGGTGGGAACCACATAGGGTCATGGACCTTGCCTTTTGGCTGGGCCAAGACTGACGAGATCACGCTGCTCACGCAACACTACTACCGCGCTAGCGGCGGCAGCCCGCAATCAACAGCTTCTTTTCTCATCAGTCCCGACCCACAATTAAGCGGCGATCTGGAAATTCTGCAAGCCGGCGCGAGCGAACTAGCGTTGCCCTACCGCCTAAGCGAATGCAACTCGTTTTATAACGGCGGCGCGGCCGGCGTGAGCAACAGCTATGCTTCCTCACTCTGGGTGATTGACTTTCTTTTTGCTGCGGCGACCAACTACGCCAGTGGTGTGAACATGCACGGTGGCGGCCTCCAGCCGGGTTATACACCCATCGCCGACGATTCCGGCGGTGTCATCGAAGCCCGCCCGGAATACTACGGGCTGCTCTTTTTCAACCTCGCCGGCACTGGCACCCTGCTGGCAACTGAGGTAATGGGTAGCGCCGATGCAACTGCTTACGCGGTGAAAACAGTGACCGGCGGCCTCAAGGTGATGATCGTGAACAAAGAACCGGCTCAGGATCTGACGTTGACCATAGATGCCAACCAGACCATTCAGAATGCGACCTTGCAGCTGTTGTCAGGGCCGAGCCTGGCGGCGACCTCCGGGATCACCATACAAGGCGCGACGGTCGAGAAAGACGGTACGTTCAGCCCGGGGTCCCCTACTGCGCTGGCCAGTGTGGGCACAAAAACCCTATGCCATATACCTGCGCTAAGTGCGGCCCTCATCACCATTTCCTGACGCTATGGAAGTCGAAATGGACCGGAGATCCTGCTCGCATTCCACCTCCGCAATTCGACCGCCCAAACAAAGATTGTAGAACCCACAACGGACAGGCGCGCCTCATACCTCACGACGGTTTGTGCGATCAACAAAGCCACAGCAGCCATCGCAGTCTGTTCACCTTAGCGTCTGCGCTATTCCGCCTCTGGCAAATAATCCCCAGCGCACCCAGCTTGATCAATGGCAGCAATCGTTGAAATCAGCACTCATTCGCCTGGCTGTAAATCAAATCTAACTTGCGCGCAAGCACTGCCCGATTATGCCGCTCCTGGACTGTGGCGATGGCTCCGCGGCTAAGATGTTCAAGCCTGCCAGGTTCTTCATGCAGCGCGCGCAGCGCATCAAACGCCTGGTCGGCCATAGAGGTAAAACTCTGGTCAAGCATGTCCCAATATTCTCGAGAGTGAGATTGTGCCTCGAATTGCCAGCAGTTGCGATCGTCTTTTGGTAACCGCAGCAAAAACCCATTCGCCCTCGGGCTTGTGGCCGGAATAACAAACTCTGGCAGAGCACACACATCGCTCGTCAACGCGGGAAGTCCGCTGGCGAACCCCTCCAGCACAGAGAAGCCATAGGTGTCATGAAGAGTGGCAAGTAGATTCAGGTGGCACTTACTCATCAGGTCCAACACCTGCATGTTTTTCATGGCTCCGTGAAAAGTGATGTTTGAGAGCCCGAGGTTCTTAAGGTCATCCTGGTATCTGGCCGGATCGGGGTGATCGGTGTGTGACCCGAAATAGGTCATCTTCGAAGAAACGATATGGATGTGAAGCGGCAATCCATCCTTGAGCGCCTTCTTCGCCAATCGCAGAGCAACGATCCCGCCTTTGCGGGCAAAGTTGTTGCCGACGAAAACAATCTGCATCGCTTCGCCGCGATTCAACGTGCGCGGGGCGGGAGTGTACAAAGGAGCAGCCGGTTGCAGCACTTTTGTTTTTGCCAGCACCCGCTCGAGACCCACCCACTCTGCGTTGACGCGCTTGAAAGTCGCCAGGGCCCAGGCAGACATAGCAACGACTGCCAGGCATCCAGGCGAGTCCAGTTGACGCCATAAGTACTGGCGAAGCCGATCGTCAGGCGGGAACATACGAGGAAGTGCCGACTCGAACGTGATTACCCAGGGCTTGCCAATCATCACGGGAATCTGGTTAATGAAGTGAGCCAGATCGAAGAGATGGGTCGGAGAGTAAGCAGCGACCGCCAGCGCCGGTTCCCAGATACGCCCCAGATTTACGAACCGCGCTCTTTCGATCGTATGCTGTGTTTGCGGTGGGACCGTGAAGGTCGCGATGTAGTGCCTTGAGGTTAAGATCCGCATTCTGTCTTTGGGTGCCTCGAATGGATGGCCAACCATGAGAACATCGCCGGGCTTCGCGTGCCGGTGGCCCCGGCAGCAAGGCGCCGAAGCGTGATCATAGGCCGTTCATGAAGAAAAAGAGCGTATGCAGCAGAATGGCGAGATCGAGAAACACACCCCGGTTCTCGATGTAATAAAGGTCATATTCGATGGCCTGGTGAATGACGAATTTGCGATCGCCACTCAGCTGCCACAATCCAGTAAGACCCTGGGGAACGGAGAGGCGGCGGCGTTCGAGTGGAGTATATGTATCGGTGATTTAGGGCATCTCCGGTCGCGGCCCCACCAGCGACATCTGGCCAAACCACACATTGAACAGTTGTGGCAGTTCATCCAGGCTGGTTTTTCTTAGAAATCGTCCTGCTGAAGTAATGCGCTTATCATATGAGCTTTCAGGAGAGCGGCCATAGGGTGGCGTGTCAACATACATGGTGCGGAACTTGAACATCACAAAACGCCGCCCCGATTGGCCAGTGCGCTCCTGACGAAACAGGATGGGGCCGCGTGAAGTGCTCTTGATCATGATTGCGGAGATGAGTCCCATGGGTAACGTCAGCAGGATCAAGAACGATGACAAAACTATGTCGGTGATCCTCTTTAAAAGCTTGTATGTGAGCGATTGGTCGCCGTCGGCGTCGAACGAAGTGACCATGAGTCCGTCGATCATCTGCACCGACGAGCTGCGTTCGGCAAAATTGGGGTGCCCTGCTCCCACCAGCGAAATTCTTACACCAGTTGCTGCAGCCAGCGCCATAAGCTCATTCATGCGCAGGGACGAAACTGTTGAAGCGACAAAGATCTCCTGAATATCAAGAGACCGCAAAAGTGATTCGGAAAGCGGTTCGGCGATCACCGGCGCATGGTGTTTCAGGTTGTAATCATGGCTGTAAATAATACGCCGATGGTCAAACCCGCTCTCATCCACGAAGCCAACAGGAGTCTGCCCGCGTCCTGGCGAATGCAGCAGGTAAGAAAAGAGTCGCCGTGTTTCCCGGTTTGTGCCGCAGATGAGCACTCTGCGCTGGTGCGCCGCCAGCGATCGCCAGTCACGAATGAGCCGGTTCGTAGAGTATTTCTGAACCACCAGCATGACGGTGGCAAACGCCCAGAAATATGTCAGAAGCAGGCGCGGCGTTTCGGCCCGGGTGAAGTAGTTGCTCACCGAAAGAAGAGTGAGGCCGTAGGCTGAAACCCTGAGAATACGCGCTGTATCAGCAACCTGGAGCAACGTTGCGCGTTGGGTATACAGGTGGTGCGCCTGAGCAAGGATCACGAATGCCGGACCGTACTTTAGGCATAGTTCGGCAAACAGCAGCCACGCGCCGCGCGCGTCCAGTGGACGATGCAACCGGTATAGCAGGATGCCCCCGATGCAGGCGACTGCTATGCAGCAGAGGTCAAGCAGAGCAGGAATCATCGCGCCCATCGCGCTTCGCAGAAGCGTCCATGGCTGGGTTTGCACTGGGGAGGAGCGGAAGCCAACCTGTTCCGGTGCCGGCAGGGGGATCTCTGTTGCCATGGTTTATCGCCTGTACTTTCAGTAGAGTTTGACGATCGCCTTCATGCACGCCGTGAGATTTTTCTCTCGCGGAACGCTCTGGGCGAAGAAGTGAAGACACAGGCGGTACTTAGAAAGCGGCCCATGTTAAGGACCGAGTAAGCACCGCCACTTATCACCAGTTCTGCTGATTCACGTGCACAGAGCTTGTTTTCTCTAAGCCAAACGTTGACAGAATGGCAAGTGAAACACAACGCGATTTCCAGAAGCTCCTTTGCTCAGAAGAGACCCCGTGCCGTTTTGGCTTAGCGCTGTCCCAATAAGGAACGAGCACACATATCACATGCAGTCACGGTGCCATATCACCGCTCCAGAAACAATCACTGGTCCGTGCCCAACCCTGGCCCCATATCCCACCAGGGCTTTTGCCGGAAAATGTGGAATGCACCGCACTTCATCGGAAGCGTTTGCCGGTATTGTCTTTACAGGAAGCAGAGAAGGCCCATGCCATCCGGCACGTGGGTTGGGCCAAGAGTTGCTGGTCGGGTGGCTAAAATTCCCCGCATCTCCCGACGATAACCGTTCGCGGGAGACGGGTCACCCGGGTTGGTTTGCGGGCCCGGAGTGAAAAGAGCGGATGTGCAATTCGTCAACGAAAGGATCGTGCGGCGAAGTCGAGAGCCCGGCTGGTCTCACCGCAGACCCTTGACGTCTCTCCCCAGGCTCCGGGACACGAGCTGATCGGTATGATATGAGGGTTGCTGCTGTATGGTCCTTTAGAAAGGTTGCGGTACATCATGCGCACTGGTCTTATCTGCGCGGCGATTTTGCTCCTGTCCTTTTGTGCGCACGGCCAAAGCGTGCAGCAAAAGGCGGCCACTAAAACCCTTGCGCGCAAAGGACAGGCAGAGTGCGACGCGCAAACGCCGCGGATCGCCCGCACGGTGACAGCCGTGGTGAAGGAAACCCGGGTGTATTCGGTCTTCTATTCGCCCCGCTACACCAAGTGCCTGGTAGCGGTTTACCTGCCCATTAATAAGGAACTGACGGCCGCGAGCCTCATCAACCTGGATGGCACGCCGGGTGAGCAGCATATGGTGTGGGAAAATCTGTTCTCCAAGCCGATCGATGCAATCTCT
This sequence comes from uncultured Acetobacteraceae bacterium, assembly GCA_964657465.1. Classification (GTDB taxonomy): domain Bacteria; phylum Acidobacteriota; class Terriglobia; order Terriglobales; family Acidobacteriaceae; genus PALSA-350. The sequence continues at coordinate 20,387 of CAZZVD010000036.1, forward strand.
GAACTCGACCGGCAAATCGAAAAATACAGCAAGTAGAGAAATGGGCAGACGTCGCCTTGCAACGGACCGGCACACTCGCAATCAAGACCTGCTGCCTGCTGGCGCTTGGAACGGGAATCGTCTGGAACGCCCGGCTGACCGTCGCTGATTCTCTGGCCCAGCGTCACCAGGCTGACGATCTCCGCCGCGCCATGCGCATTGAACCGAGCAATGGTGCGTATCCAGCGCAGCTGGCCGATGAGCTCTACGCCAGCGATCCTGAGGCGGCGCGATCTCTCCTGCAGACCGCGGTAAGGCTCAACCCCGGGGACGCTGCCAGCTGGATCCAGTTAGGCCTGCTGTTCGAAGCCGCCAATCAATTGACCGCTGCGGAACAGAGCCTTAACCGTGCGGCAAAGGCCGATGTCACCTACCTTCCCAGCTGGTCGCTGGCCAATTTCTACTTTCGGCGGCAGGATAAACGGCAATTCTGGTACTGGGCTCGCCGGGCGGCGCACATGGCCCCCGGGGACGCGGCTTCTCTCTTCCGGCTGGCATGGTATGTCACGCCCAGCGTTGCGGTGATTGAGCAGCAACTGCAACTTCAAGGCTCGGCCATCGAGCCACAGTTTGTAAGCTTTCTGATCACACAGCGGGATGGCAATGCGGTAAGCGAAGCCGCCACCGCTCTGCTGCAGAACCAGCAGGGGGTTCCCTCGGTTCTTGGCGCAAGCGATTGGCTGATCGCCGGCAAATATCCTGAGCTTGCGTTGCCACTGTGGAACCAGCTGGCAACGCAGCATCGCATTCCCTATGCACCCCTCACCCCGGCGCACGCACTCACGAACGGCGATTTCTCTGCTACGCCCTCCTCTCTAGGGTTCGACTGGCATATGTCGGCCGTGGACGGAGTCAGCTCCTTTTGGAATACCAGCCCAAACGCGCTGGGGTTCGAACTTTCAGGGAATGAACCGGACCGCTTCACCTTGTTGCGCCAAACCGCTCCAGTGGAAGCCGGGCAAACCTATGCCCTTGTCGTCGATTACAGAAGCCGTGACATCCCGCAAGGGAGCGGGCTGGGGTTCGCAGTCGAGGAGAGTCGTTCCGCTGCACCGTTAGCCCAAACTGTAAGCCTTTCGGCCCCGGAAGGGGGTCAAACCACTCTTTGTTTTGCCATCCCGAAGGATACCCACTTCGTCGATGTTTCTCTCAGGTTCCAGCGACCCCCCGGCACTGTACGCCCCGCAGGAAGGCTGACCCTCCAGCAGGTGCGCCTTTCGGTCGCGACCGGAAAGCAATGTGCAGAAACCGCACGACCTGGGTCGGCTGACCGCGCCGCATCGTAAGCGCTACACTCAAGGAGCAGGGCACGGCGAAGATCGTGCGCCCGGATCAAAGTCGTCTGTTCCACGCCGGCGGTGCTGACCCCAGATGACTTTACGGTCTACGAAGCGTATAACTGCCCGAAAGGTGCTGCTTAGGTGCCCGCAGCCTGCAAAGTTGGCTAAGACGTTTTCCTCGTTTCTGTCATGACGCACCTTACCCCCGCCTCGAACCGATGGTTGCCCTGGAAAGTCGCTCCCGGCGTGCGGGCAAGCTTTGCCTGCCTTTTCATTGGTCTGCTCAGCCCAGGCAACGGTCTTGCACAGCAGAGTGGACGGGTGCCCACCTCCTCCAACCTGGATTACTTTTCCAACCTACCCACCCAACCGGTAGGGACCGATGATTTGTTGGCGCTCTCGGTCTACGATTCGCCCGAACTGACCCGAACCGTGCGCGTGGACGCGAATGGGAACATTCGTCTTCCCATGCTCAAAAACCCCATCCAGGTCAGGGGCATGGTGCCTGCGCAGCTGGAAGCCGCGGTGGCGCAAGCCCTGACCAAAGGGAACGTTCTGGTGGACCCGATCGTGACCGTCACGATCGTCGAATACCAAAGCCGGCCGGTCAACGTGGTGGGCGCAGTGAAGAACCCACTTGTATTTCAGGCGACACGGCCCATTCCCTTGCTTGACGCCATTGCCCGTGCCGGCGGCATGCGGGAAGATGCCGGCTCCGACATAGTCGTAAGCCGGGAGGTGCTGCGCGACGGCAAGACCACCAGGGAAGCACAACACATCCCAGTACGCAAGCTGATTGACAATGCCGACCCCAGCCTGAACCTGCTCCTGCATGGCGGTGAAGAGGTGCTGGTGCCCGAGGCGCAGAAGATCTACGTAGTGGGCAACGTGAAACGGCCGGGCGCCTACCCTATTAGGACCGACGAAGAAACAACTTTATTGCAGATGCTCGCCCTCTCCGAAGGCTTGTCTGCCTACTCTGCCAAGGTGGCCTATGTGTATCGCAGATCGGCAAGCGGCGGCAAAACCGAGATGCCGATAGCACTGGCCAAAATCATGAAACGGCAATCACCGGACGTACCCCTGAAGCCGAATGACATACTTTACATTCCAGACAACAAGGGCCAGCGATTGACGGCGCAAACCCTTGACCGGCTGGCGGGTATCGGCGGGGCGGCTGCCACCGATCTCATCATTTGGCACTGAGCTCTTTTCTATGCGCAAACCAGAAATCTCGGTCCCGGAAGAAAATGAACACAGCTTTGAGCACAGGCCCCTCGTGCCGCGGATTCTTTTGCCCTCGGCGCTCGAGCGAGAGCCCGCACTCAACGGTCCCTCTCTGTCTCAATACTTGTGGATCGTCAAGCGCCATCGCTGGCATTTGATTGGGTTCGTCTTATTCGCCGTACTGACCACGATCATCGTTTCGAAAAGGCTGACGCCGCTTTACGAATCCACGGCAGTCATCGACATCGATCGCCAGACGCCGGCAGCCGTGCTGGGCGATGAGAGCCGTGCGGCGACAAATTCAGTGGACGTAGAAAACTACCTCACCACCCAGGAGCAAATCGTCAAGTCAGACGCCGTGCTGCGCCCGGTGGTAGAGAAGTTTCACCTGATGACCGCAACGGAGCGCAAGCTGGCCGGTGACAAACTGTTATCCTCCCGCCTCAAGGATGCGCCGATTGAGCTGAAGGCCCTCAAGATCACTCGTCCGCTACACACCTTTCTGCTGCTCATCAGCTATCGTTCGCCCGATCCGCAACTCTCAGCGGATGTGGTCAATGAGATTGCAAAAAGCTACATCCGGCACACCTACGACATTCGCTACCAGGCCGCATCGCAGATGACTGGGTATATGGAGAAACAGCTGGAAGAGCTAAAGGCGCAAATGGAGCGGTCCGCCGGCGCCCTGGCGAATCTCGAAAAGGATCTCGACGTCATCAATCCTGAAGAGAAAACCAACGTGTTTGCGGCACGCCTGCTGCATCTGGACACCGATCTGACAGCGGCGCAAGTGGAGCGGGCCGGGAAAGAAGCGGCCTACAACGCCGTGAAGAGCGGTTCTTTGCCGGCAGCCGAAGCCTCAGACCAGGGAGAGCAGCTGCGGACGCTGGAGGAGCGCCTGAACGAGGCCACGGAAAAACAGGCCGAGGTGCAAACCCAATTCGGCTCCGAACACCCAATCTATAAAAAGGCGGCGAGCCAGGTAAGCCAGCTGCAAGCCGAGATCGCTGGCCTGCAGCGCCGGATCGTGCAAAGGGTCAGCATCGATTACCAGCAGTCAGTGAACCGGGAAAGCCTGCTGCGCCGGGATATGAACCAGGCCAAGGCCGAGTTCGATCAAATGAACGCGCGCTCGTTTGAGTACAAGGCATTGAAGCAGGAAGCCGATACCGATAAAGCGTTATATGAGGAGCTGATACGCAAGATCCGTGAGGCCGGCATCAACGCGAGCTTTGAGAGTAGCTCGATCCGGCTGGCCGACGTCGCTCGCCCGGCGCTGTATCCATCGTTTCCGAAAACAACCCTGAATGCATTGCTGGCATTGCTGGGATCGACCATCATCGGCCTCAGCATCATCTTTCTGATGGATGCCCTGGACACCACGGTCCTGGACGCAGAACACTTGCAGCGCGAACTGCGAGTGCCCATGCTGCCTTCGCTGCCGGTTGGAAAATTCACCGTGAACACCTTGCCGATGCAGGAGTTTGTGCTTGACCCCGATGCGAGATTAAACGGCGTCTCGCCCAAGGATGCGTTGACCACGCCGAACGGCGCGTTCGATGAAGCCATTCGGACGTTGCGCAGTTCTGTTCTTCTCTCTGCCGGTCTGGAGCATCATCCCCGGAGCATCCTCGTGACCTCTGCGTCGCCCGGAGAAGGCAAATCGACTATCGCGCTCTACCTCGCCGCGGCCCACAGCCAGCAGCAACGCAGAACCCTGCTGATCGACGGCGACATGCGGCGCCCGGTGATCAAGCTTGGCGTCTCCAACGATCGCGGGCTTTCTGATGTGGTGAATGGAACCATGCACTGGAAAGAAGCCGTGCAAACCCCATACGCCTACCCGGATCTGGATGTGCTTTCCGCAGGTCCCTCCTCGCGCAGGGTAGCCGACCGTATTGGCATAGTACTGCGGTCGATCCTCGACGAAGCTGAACGCGAGTACGACCTGGTTGTGATCGATTCACCTCCCTTGCTGGGTTTTGCCGAGCCGCTCGAAATCTCGGCCCTGGCGGACGGCGTGGTCGTTGTGGCCCGCGCCGGCCGCACCAACCGGGCAGCCGTCTCAAGCGTAGTCGACCAGCTCAAACGCGTGCGCGCCAACATCATCGGTATCGTTCTAAATGGGGTTCGCGCGGATATGAGCTCGAACTACTACTATTACAGTCCCCGGTATTACAGCCACTACACTTCGCGCGACAGCTAACGAACTGATTTGCTTGCTATGGCGAAGGCGAATGGGCGAAATTAAGGAGGCTGACGCGTACGGCGGGTTAGCTGAATGTCCGCACCTGAGGTGAAAAGGGCCGGACTCGGCCGCCTCGGGATTCTTATTTCACTGTTTCTCTTGCCGTATTCCTGCAGAAAAAGCTCCGGGGTGGTCCAGGCGAGCCGCATCCGGGTTGAGTGCGGGACGTTCAGCTAACCCCCTGCGCGGCGGTTTTCCCGAAAAGGTGTCATGGCGAAGACGAATATTATCTATCTCCACCAGTGGTCGGGTGATGCGCATCATGCACGTGAAGTGGTGGCCGCTCGCTTTCCCGCTGCTGAGATTCGCCAGATTCCGCATCGCCGCATGCGCGAAAGCACGTTCCGGGAACGCATCCGCCTGCTGCGAAGCTTTCGCGGCCGGGCAGTGGTTTTTTACTTCCACTCGCTCGCGGACCTGAAGTATGGCCTCATGATGCAGGGAATGCACTTTCTGCACCGTTGCCCTGAAACCGTTCTGTGTGACGGCGAGGGCGCATGGCATTCTTTGCGAACCGGCTTCATACTGCGCGCACGGCCAGGCATTCTCTTCACTTTGCTCCGCGACGTCACCACCGTGGCGTTCTGGTGGTTGTATCTGCGGCTATTTCTCCGGCGTGCCTCGCCCGTGACCTTCGATGCCGGCTCTGGCAATGCAGAGCTCGCCTACCTGCTGCCGAGTCCAATCAATATCGGTGCGAGCGGCGGCGCGATCAGCCACATTCGTGGTTTCCTGCAAGGACTGAAAGACTCCGGCAGAAGCTGCCGCGTTTTTACCGGCACACCGCTGGCGCAGGATGTGTTTGCCAACGAGCTCATCGGGATGGGCAACCAGGGCGGCTATTTCTTCTGGCAGGCTGCCTTGCTTGCGTACAATTTCGGGTTTGCTCGGGAGGTGGAGCAAAGACTGCGAGCGGCTGCGCCAGGAGCGCTGTATCAGCGCCATAAGCGCTTCTCGATAGCCGGTGCGCTTCTCTCGCGCCGCATGCGCATCGCGCTGATTGTCGAGTACAACGGCCCTGAAGTTTGGATAGCAGACCATTGGGACCCTTCGCCATTCCGCACCCTGATTGCTCTCTGTGAGCAAGCGACGTTGCGCTGCGCCACCCGGATCGTCGTCGTCTCCGAGGCGCTGCAGGCCGATTTGCTCCATCGGGGATTTGCCGCCGAGCGCATCCGCGTCAACCCCAACGGGGTTAACGGAGACTTCTTCTCCCCTGGCGCCTTAAGGCTCAGCGGTCGCCGCGCGCTGCAGGTGCAACCCGAAGATGTGCTGATCGGCTTCGTCGGCTCATTCAGTCTCTGGCACGGCATTCCGATACTGCAAAACGCGATTGTGCGGCTGCTAAGCGCTGCCCAACCATGCCATCTGCGCTTCTTACTGATAGGCGACGGCCTGTTGCACTCGGAAATGCGGTCCGCGCTTTCCAGCTACGAGCAAAGCGGTCAGGTTATTTTTACCGGTTCCCTCCCTCAGGCAAAGGTCGTTGAGTATCTCGATGCGTCAGACATTCTCCTGTCGCCCCATATCCCCATGCCCGATGGCAGCCGATTCTTCGGCTCACCGACGAAGCTTTTTGAATACATGGCGATGGGCAAAGCCATCATTGCCAGCCGCCTCGAGCAGTTGGCAGAGGTGCTTACGCACGACGAAACCGGTTTGTTGGTCACCCCAGGTGATGTCGAGGAGTTGGCACAGGCGATTGTTCGCCTGGCCTTAGACCCGCTTAAGCGTGAGGCCCTCGGTTCTGCAGCACGTCGCATCGCGCTTAAGAATCACAGCTGGAAGCAGAACGTGGCCATCGCATTAGAAGTAACACAGGTGCCGGTCGCGCGATATGTGCCGGTGCCTGCACACACGAGCGCAATGTTTCGCGCTCCGCGGAAAGCAAACAGTGAAACTCAGTAAGCTGCCCAGTGCCCTGCGACGCGAACCTCTGACCCGGCTGGCTCAGGAAGCAGCCTGGCGCACTGTGCGATCCACGCGCAAAGCAACATTTCGCCTGGCAAGGGGTGAGGGCGCACATCCGCTTCGTTTTCATCCTCTCGGCTACTACCAATTGCAAAGAGATCTGGTTTCGGCCCAGGCCCGCAAAAACATCCTTTCGTACGCAGACTATGTTGTGAGCGGAAGATATCCGCTATTGGGCTACGGCGCGCCTGACCTTGGCCAGTGCCCCGATTGGCAGTGTGACTGGATTTCAGGGGTAACGTGGCCTCTGGCGACATCTGGAAACCTTACGATCGTCCGCCACGATGGCTCCGATGTGAAAGCGCCGTGGGAGCTTTCTCGCCTGCAGTGGTGCCCGATCGTGGCAAAGGCATGGGCGCTCACTGGCGATGCACGCTACAGGACGACATTGCAAACTGTACTGACGGACTGGATCGTAAAGAACCCGATCGGGAAGGGTGTGAACTGGACCATCGCCATGGAGGCAGCCCTGCGTGGCATAAGCCTTTGCCTCACGATGGAACTGCTTTGGCCATTCAGTGACGGAGAACAAGCATGGCGCGACCTGCTGGAAAAGTCTCTTGCACAGCATCTTCGTTTCATTGAAGCGCACTGTGAGTTCTCATACCTGGTGCGCAGCAATCACTACCTGAGCAACCTGGTCGGCCTGACCACTCTTTCCGCGAGCCTGCAAGGGCATGGCATGAAGCGAAAGCGTGATCGCTACGCTCGCGCCGTGCAGCAGGAAGTGCTGTTGCAAACCTACGCCGACGGTGGCGATCGAGAAGCGTCCACCGGCTATCACGTTCTGGTAGCGCAGATGGCGTTGCATTCGCTCATCGTGCAGCAAAGAACGGGGTGTGCGCCTGCGCCCGCATTTGAAGACCGCCTTCGCTCGATGTTCGACTGGATCGTCACACTCGCCGATGAAACCTGGATTCTGCCGATACTCGGCGATTGCGATAACGGCAGGGTCGAGCTGACATGCGACGATGTCGCGCAAGCAGCGCTCGATCCCGGCGATCGCCATGCGCTCAAGGTGG
>CAZZVD010000037.1:0-23885 GCA_964657465.1 uncultured Acetobacteraceae bacterium
TCCAGGAGATCTGAAACTGTGACGTGATGTTGACCTGCGGCTTCGCCGCAAGAGCGGGAGCAGCCCAACGCTCGGCTTGCAGGCGGAACTGCAGGCTCACTCCGCTCTGCCAGCGATACTGCAATTCTCCAAAGCCGGATTGCTGGCCCTCGCCCTGCGGCACGAACGAGCGAGAAACCCGCAGTGTACGGTACCCAGCTTGCACCGTGCCTCGCGGATGAAACCAGTAGGTGGCCCAGGCAGTGCCACCGGTGCCTTCGCGGCCTATCCACGAGCCCAATAGGTCACCCTTGTTCAGGTAAGCGTCCCGGTACACACCTTCGTAGTAATAGAATTTGCCACCACGCGCGCTGGCAGGGATGTCGCTGCTGCCACCCTCTACGTGCAGATCCAGTTTCGGCATGCCGGGCAGCCGGGCAAGATAAACGCCGGAAGTGATGGCCGATCGCCGGGGCGCATCGACCGGCGAAATATCATCGTGCACCAGCGCGTCGGTATACACAGTGAGCCAGTTGCGCGCCCCCGGTATGCGATACCGAAAGTCGAAGCTGCCATGACGCGCACCGGCAACATTGCGATTCGGATTGTTATACGTGCCACTGGAAGTGCTGACAAAGCTGGTCCAGAAAGTGGCAAACGTCAGCGGAGTACTGTGATCGCCCGCGATCACAGCATCCCGCGCGAACCCAAGCTCCAGATTCTGCGTGGGAGAGAAACTAATCTTCTGCCCATAAAAGAAGGGCTGGCGAGGATAGGAATGCCCTGACAGCTTGCCGAAGTAGTTGTCATAGCGCATCGGACCGAGCAGCCGCGAAAGCAGCGGGATAGTAAGCGGAACAGTGCGGTTGATGTGCAGGGAGTAGAAGGGTTCGGCATTGTTGCTGAGCATCATTGCACTGGCCGAGCCCGGCCCCCACCAGTAGCTCTGCTTGCCAAAGGAAAATTCCTGGCCCAGCCAGGCGACGGTCGCGTAGGTGTCGAGCAGGCGGAATACTCCACCCGCGGGCCGGCCGGTGTAGGGTGTGGCCGGATTCGTATCCTGGACGGCAATGATAGCGGCGGCGCTCGCCGCCTCGCCCGGCACGCTGGGGCTGCGCTGCTGTTCTCCGCGAACGAACAAGGAAAACCTTCCGTGCTCGGCCCAGGTCGCAAAGCCGTTTAGTTGTTGCCAGCCCTGACCATAGGGTCGGCCAAAGTCGTTCACGATGGTCTGGCCGAAATGGTAACTGTCGTTGAGTGGTGTGCCGGCAAGATATTGCGTCCGCGTATAAAGTTCGTCGACGTAGATGTTTCTCCCCAGGGTTGCCGGACGCAACAACTCCTCACGCACCACCTCCACCAGCGACTGCGATGCTTCAGTGGGTCGCGCGTCTGCCAGCATCGCGTAGATGGCTCCACGCGTCCACGGGCGCAGACCGAGAAACGGCTGAACGATGACTCCTTGTGCGGCCAGCCGTTCGAGCGCCGGGTACACCCAGCTATCCAGCTCGACATACGTCGCGCCGCGGGGCAAGGGTGATTGTTCGCTTGCAGCAGCAGACACCGGCTGCGCAGCTAGACCTGCCGTGGCGCTGCCGGCAGCCGTCGCGCAAATCCAGACCCAGGCGAGCGCTTTCATGTGGCTTTCTCTGTTGGTTGCGAAACGCTGCTAACGGCTTTGCGGGACAAAGACGGCCAGAACCGGTCTCTGCCCGGAAGGGAACCTGCAATGAAAAAAACCTGTCAATGGACGCTCCACCAACCAGTAGCCCAGGACGCCAGTGAAGACAGCCCAGAGACCGTCGACCAGCGCGCCTCCCCAGGGCGATGGCCTCCCCAACATGTGCCAGGCGTAGCGTGCGATCCAGAGCGCCGGGATGGTGAAGAGATAAATGGAGTAAGACGCATTCCCTAAAAACACCAGCCAACGTCCCGCCCGCATCTCGAGAGTGGGCGCCCAGAAAACAACACCCCCCACCAGCAATGCGGCAGGCACGCCCCATAGCAGAACCCGCTGCCAGCATCCTTCGCCGGCGAATACCGACGTGAGTTGCACGGCCGCGTGAGGCCCGGCCCAGAGCGTCGCGGTGAGGAGTGCGCCGCCCGACACCGCGAGAGCCTTGCCAACGCGCACGTGTCGCTTCCCGGAGCCGCGCGCATACAGCACGCCAAGGCCACAACCAAAAACAAACTCCAGTATCAATGGATTCATCCACACCACCAGCAAGGGTCTCTCGATGCCGAGCACCCCGCCGGCCAACACCATTGCGCAGAGAAAGAGCATGGTGTTGCGCACCACGCCACGTTGGCCCCACTGTAAGAACATTGCGAGCACCAGGTAGAAATAGATTTCGAACAGCAGCGTCCACCCGAGATACAGCAACGGCGGATTGGCAGGGTAGGAGAAGGTTGGCTGCAACAGCACAGTGGGTACCCACCAGATGCGACGGGCGCCCGCTGCCTGGGGGAAGGCCAGGACCCCTGCGAGTAAAACGGAGGTCACCACCCAATACACAGGGAAGACCCGGGTGATGCGCTGACGCAGAAACTGGCCGGCACTGGGCGCTCGGGCAGCCACGAGGCACACGATGAAGCCGCTGATCACAAAGAAGATGTCGACGCCGCAGGAGCCAAAGTCCCGCCAATAGAACCGAGGAGCGCCACCAGGCACGCCGTAGTGCGCCGGAATCGTGTGCACCCAGACAACCAGCAAAGCGGCTATGGCGCGCAGAGCCTGTATCCCAGGCAATCTCGTTTGCGCCACCATCGTTGTTCTCCCCACAGGGTGGGAGCGGACGGCGCCTTGCATCTTTCCCATGAACGACCACTTCCACCAGATCATTGTGTCTTGCGCGGCGTCACATTCTCCGCGCGAGCACGTGGTAACCAAAACAAAGTACTTCCGAGGAACCTCGATCAAGCCAGGAAAGGAGACCGAGGCCGCACACCATTGGCAGGCCCAGCAGACAATACGCGACCGCAGAGAGGGCGGCCGCCGGCGGGTTGCTAAAACGTTTCGCCATGAACAGAACGCGATGGATCTCCTGTGCCACATATTCGAAGTAGTTGCCGTTTGCCTCCGTCTCAAGTACCGAGAAGCCGAACGCGTCCAGATGGTTCGCATACCAGTAGCGACTAAAGCCAGTCGAGAAGTGGTAAGGAGCAAAGTGCGTGAGCGAGCAAAACGGAGCGGTCAGGATCAGGTACCCTTCGGGTTTGAGCAGGCGCGAAAACTCGCGCAGGACCGCTACCGGATCGGCGACATGCTCCAGCACCTCGGTGCACAGGATGGCGTCAAAACTCTGATCGGGTTCGGGAACGGCAATGATGTCGCACACAATATCCAGCTTTGTCTGATCCCAGCTGCCGGTTTGCAACCCATGCTGATCGCCCTGACCGTCATATTTCCCGAAGTCCTGCCCTACATAGTCAAGGTGCCCGCAAAATCTGCGAAACTGCTGCTCACCGCAACCTGCATCCAGCAGCCGCGCGCCAGCCGGAACTTGTGCCAGGGCGTACGCGATCCAGTCGCGGCGTGTCTGATCGTTCTTGCGGCCCGGTAACCGGGAGGTAAACTTTCTCAGGGCTGCGTTCACATACGCTCCTAACGCATCGCACTTACGGGCATACCCACCACCTCGTCGATCAGGTGCACCAGCCGTCCGTATTCCCGGTGCCGGTCAAACTGCATGGCGCACTCACGCGAACGAGCCGCCATCTGCCGGCGCATTGAGCCATCGGACGCAATGTTTTCCAGTGCCGCGGTGAGCGAGAGCGGGTCGCCGGCGCGATAGGAGAGCCCAATCCCCTGCTTCTCGATGTAGTCGGCCAATTCACCCACCAGTGAATTAACGAAGGGGAGTCCCGCAGCCATGTAGTCATACGCCTTATCGGGCATAGCCACGTTGGACAGCGGGCCATACGGGCAGATGCCCACATCGCATTGCTTGTACACGACCGCGAGATCGTCGGGTGACAAGCTACCCAGGTAAGTCAGGTTGCGCAGCGCATGCTGCGCGATGAAGGTCTGCAACGCAGTCGACCTGGGGCCATCGCCCGCCACCAGTATGTGCGTGTTGGCGCCATGCTGCGCCAGGTTGACGGCGGCTTCCATCAACGTAGGCAAGTCATAGCTCTCACCCAGCGAGCCGGCATAGATAGCCCACACTTCGTTGCTGCGCTTGGCCGGCAATCCATTGACCGGTGATTCACGCTGCATAGATCGACGAAATTTTTCGACATCGATGCCGTTGAAAATCGTCATGGAAACAACCGTGCGCGGCGCGGGAAAGTGTGGCAGCACCACTTGCCGATAGGTTTCACACAAAGAAACGACCGCGGCGGCACGCGCGTAATTATGCCGGCGCATCTGGTAGAGAGGGAAAAACAGCACCGGCGCCAAAGCTCGCAGCGGCCGCGGCAAAGCCAGTCCAAATAACTCCGGCCAGAGATCCATGGCATCGAAAATTATCGGGCAATCGAAGTGCCGCCCCAGCCAGACAGCAATGCGGCCGAGGGCCTGTGGCGGATCAGTCACCATGATGCAATCGGGCCGGGCCTCACCCCGTGCGCGTCGCCAGGTGCGGTAGGCAAACAACAGCTCATGCCGCAGACGGCGCAGGCTGATGTTGACCACATAGCCTGGGCCCGGCACCAGCCGGATGCGGAATCGTTCGTTCACCTGGCGATCTTCCCAGTCAGGACAACGGGATTGTTTGAAGTGATGCGAAAAATTTGAGGTCCACCAGGTTACGTGATGGCCGGCCGCCGACAGTTCATTACCGATGATCGTGTAGCGGGAGTCGCGCCAGTCCTCGCCTGGAACAGAACCGTACGCACACAACAACCAGATGTTCACAGGGTGCGCCCCTGGAAAACCATGTGCCTTACCTTTTTAGCCATCACACTCGGCAGGCTGATCAGCGCGCGGTTGCCGGCCATGCGCACTGCAAACTCGGCCTCTTCCATAGGGCTCATCACGGGGTATTTGAGCGCGGCCAGGTGCTCCCACGAGTGCTCGATGCGTTGCAGGACTGTGGAACGCAATCTGCCCTTGATCAGCAGGTTCTCGAGGTGCAGGCAGGTGCGCCAGGTGGAATAGAATCCGTCGTACCGGTCGGAGCGCGTGGATCCGGCGTCTTCGAACGCCCAGGCATTCTCACCCGAGCGCAGCAGGTCCGCCAGAACAAGCCTGTTCCAAACGGAACCAGGCGTCGCGGTGCGGTACACGGCGCCCCGGCGAATGACGCCAAAGTGCCCGTTCAACGGTTGATCTGGTTTCGGCAGCGCCTGCAGGCGAAGATAGTTGCCGCGCAAGTGTTCAAAGGCATCGATTGCTCCGGCCACAGCGCTGCCGTCTACCCGATTCACCAGGAAGTGATCGTCAATCCAAAGCAACACATACGGTTGCGTTAGCTGAGCGATGCCGTCTGCCAGCGTGTCAGACCAGGATCGATCAGCGCCGACGGTGATGGTGGAAACGCCAAGGTCGTCAAACCTGAGTAGGTTCGACACCAGGTATACGGGGTAGGGGCAGTCGGGCCAGTGTTTCCGCAGCAGGCTGAACAAGGGTGCCCACAGATCAGCCGAGTGATCGCGAGAAGCAACAACTATGGCGACGTTTGCGTTTGTGGCAGAGGTCATGTCAGGTTTCATGTTCATTGGGTCCGGGTTCGGGGTGCAGCCCAGCGCGACAGCGGCAGCCACGCGCAAACGAGCGTGATGACCAGCTGGTTCAGCGCGTTCTGCGGCCCCTCTGCCGCTATAATCGGCAGCGGCCAGACAAGAATGAAAAGCAGAAAGGCAGTATTTGGCCCGGCGTATCGCAGACCGTACGTGTAGATCATGCGGCTGACAGCGCCGATCGAGAACATACCGAAGGCCACCCCCGCAGCCCCTAGCTGCAAATAGAAAAAACCAATCGCGGTAGGGTTGACTCCGCCGTACGATTCACGCACATTGCCCGTCATTAAGAGGTAGTCGGCGAAGTAGCGGTTAGTGTATCGCTCGCCCCATGACAACGGCTTGCCCTTCCACAGGCCGCGGGGTACGAGTATGGTTGCCGCTTCCTCGACGCTGGCCAGGCCGTATTCAAAATCGGCAACTGGCCTGCCGTTCAAAATTGTCGCCACAGTATCGGTGCCCGGGGTGCGGAAGAAGAGGAAGTCCAGCGTGGCTTGTGGCCCCACCGTCTCAATCAAATCCAGGTCAAACGCCGCCTCGTTGCGGCCCAGCCCATACGCGGTCATCAAGCCGGCGAGCAGGATCCCGGCCAGTACCGTGCGCACCACCGGCAAGCGGCGCCGCAGGTAGTGCACGATGACCACGCACTGCAGAACCGGGATCACGATCAGGGTGCGAAAGCCAAGCAGGTAGACGGGCACCAGGCAAACACTGAAAAACGCGCAGTAGCCCGCAACCTTGCGGCCCGGCTCCCCGACGCGGGTGTGTTGCATCATGGGCAGCAGCCCAGCCGCAGGCAACCACAAGGAAGCGGCCATAAGGAAAATGCCGGACCCGGAGAGTCCGCCCGCCCGCCACTCCTCACGGTGCTCTAGGAACTGTTGCAGGCCGCCTTCCTTCCAGAAGATGGCCATTGCTCCGAGATACCCGGCGACGAACAGGAACACGCTGGCGGAGCGCACCCGTTGTGGATCGAAGGCACGCGGCGGGGGAAGCCAACGCTCCATATGCTTGCCCACGCGACTGCCGTCACCGAAGAGGTAACTCAGCAAGCCCAGTGCAGCGAGCGCCTCCGTGGCCGCATAGTGAGTCTCGATGCCCGAGCCCGCGGCGAAGCCGAAGAGCGGCAAGCGAGCTCCACCACTCAGCACAAAGAGTGGATAGGCGCCGAATTGCAATCCGAAGGTCAGGAGAAAGATGTGTCTCGGGTTGAAGGCATCGAACACTCCCTGCTGCGCGTCGCAGAGCGCGGGTATCCATGCCGCGCACAAAATCCACAGCCCCAATACCTGTGTCAGCCAGGCCTGGTCGCTGTCGCTATGGCCAAGGGTGGCGATCACATACGAAACAGTGATGGATGCGATCAGCACCAGCGACCAGCGCCTGGAGGTTTGTTCGCGCGCCGAGCGGCTTTTTGCCGGGGGGTGTGCACCCGGTCGCGCGTCTGAAATGGGAGACATAGGCAGGCTGGGTATAGGTACGTCAGGCATGGGCACTCCCGGCAAGCGCATCTGCGGGAGCGAAGATCTTCCCCAGCAAGACCAGGAACGCCAGCCACCAGCAGGCGGCGTAGGCCATGCAAATCCCTTGAAAACCGAATGCCCGGCTGAGCAGCAGGCCCATCGCGAGATAAAGCACCGGCACCAGCAGACCTACGATAGCTGGCGCGACATGCCGGTTCTGTCCATAGAGCACGCGAAAGGCAATCTGCGTGCCCAGCATCGGAATGCTGCCAGCCAGCATCCAGGGCAGTGTGCCGGCAACGCCCTGCGTGGTAGCCACGTCGAATGCTCCCCGTTGCAGCACCACGGTGATGAGCCGCACACGAAACAGGCCGAAGACCAGTGCTGCCACTGTGGCGATGGCAGTGACTGCGCCGATCGTCTGCCAGGCGAGCGTCTGTACCTGTGACTTATCTTCGGCTATCCACGCCTGCGCTACGGCTGGGACCAGCAATACCGAGGGACCAGCCACCACAAAGGTGCCCATGGCGATGATCAGGCGCTGCGCGTAGCCGATGTGCGAGAGCGCGCCAGCGCCAAAGCGAGGCGCTAACACTGCTTCGACGGGCGCTAACCCACTGAAGGCGCAATTGGCCAGGATCACCAGGGCAACACGGCCGCCGTCAGTGCAGATTTCATGCAGCTGCGGTCGCGGCCAGCATGCGAACGAAAGACAGCGAAGCACCCTGGGCAACATCATCAGGACTGCACACAGAGAACCCGCAAGCATGCCCCACGCAAGCACGACAGGACTGCGCGGGGCACGCGTGCACAACATTGCGGCAATGGTGCCGGCATATAAATAAGTGGCGCTGACGGAGGGTAAGAGAAAGCTTTTCTCCGCGTGGTGAATGGCTGTGAGGGCGGAGCCCAGCAGGGCCAGAGCCGCCGACCACCACGCTACCCGCGCAATCGCGATCACCGCCGCGCACTGGGTCGCGGTGAACCCGTGGGCCGTTGTCCCGATCGCGGAGAGACTGGCGCGTGTTATCCAAATCCCGCCGGACCCGAGCGCGGCACCCGCCAGCAATGCGATGAACAGCAAGGTGGCAAGGGCATCCTGGTAGCTGCGCGGGTCTGGCCGCAGCGATAGAAGACGCGGAACAAATGCCTGCGAAAGAGCTCCGGTGGCCGCGCCGGTAATCAGGAAAGGGAGGCTGATAGCGAAAAGGTATTCATCGAATCCATGCCGGGCGCCGAAGGTACGCGCGGTGAGCAGTTGAGCGCCCAGCGACAGCAGCGTGATGAAAGCGGCGACTCCGGAGAGCTGAAGCGCCTTCTTTACCATGCGGTGCGCACCGCCGCTGGCCTGCCCTCGAGCGCCTGTGCACACAAGCGCAACACGTCTTCAGTCGCGACTGCCTGGATGCAGGCGTTGGTGCCCAGCGGGCACGCGGTAAGCCCCACGCAGTACTCGCATGCGATGCGTACCCTGGCCACGCCGCCCCGGCTGTTCCACGGCTCCCACATGCCAGGGAAATCAATCGCGCTGGTGACCGTCACGGCGGGACAGCCGACGGCAGACGCCAGGTGGGCTACGCCGCTGTCGTTGCCGGCAAACAGCTGACAGCGCGCCAGGACCGCCGCCAGCTGGGTGACCGAGGTGTCTCCCGTCAGGTCAAGGCAGCGGGCGCCAAAGCGCGCTTGCAAGGCGGCGCCCAGCGGTCGATCACTCGCCCCGCCTAGTACCACCAGCCGGCAATCGTAACGCTCAATCAGTGTTTCGCCAAGGAACAGGAACCGGTCAACCGGCCAGACCTTATGAGCAAACGAAGCTCCCGGCGAAAGGGCTACAGTTACGGTGTCGTGCATGCAGGCGGCGCGCATTTTCTCGCTGGCCCAATCTACGGCAGCCGCCGGCACTGATACTGCGAGCACAAGTTCACCTTCGGTTGCCGGCCCGATCGCACTGCATTCTCCGAGGGCCCGCACCGGGCCCATCACCGCGTGTTCATAGAGGCCGAGTCGGTACTGCTGCTGCTGCAGGCTGCCGCGGCTGGGCAGCGCATCGAAACCAAAGATGGAGCCGCGGTAGCCCGCGAGGCGGAAAAACAGGAGCTTCTTAAGCCTCGTCCCCAGGGGCTCACCCATATACGGCAACACAAACAGCACATCTGGGTGCTCTTCGGCCAGGGTGCGGCGCATGGCCTCCAAGCCGTGCCAGCGGCCCGTCATGGTGAAACACACGGTACGATCGACCACCGAAGGGCAGACAAACTCAAGCCACGGCAAAGCGTTGAGATCGGCATAGGTGCGCGTGAGGGATTGCATCGCCGGCAGCGACGAAACCGTCGTGACCAGGATGATGCGCGCCTCCGGCAGCCGCGCACGCAGCAGGCGCAGGGCGGGTACTGCATTCAGAAAATCGCCCAGCCGCCCGCTGCGAAAGACCAGCACGGTCGCCAGCGGGTTTCCGGCGCTGAAGGGACGGTACAGCATCCGCTTGACGAGGCGGATCAGCGCGCGCCGTGTGTGCAACAGCCACAGCGTGCTTCGATGCAAAAAACCACCCAGCAAGCCAGGGGACGCAGAAACCTCCAGCGAAACCGCTTCGCTTGATCGTTGCCGCTGGGTCAAGCGAGCCACAGAGCCATGTCAGACAAAAATCCGTCGACCGCTCCATCCGTCTGGTAATGGCCCACGAGGGGGATCAACAACTTCGGCGGTGCGGTCACGATATGCGCGCCCGCGAGCGCAGCTTGTTTGATATCGATCACTGTGCGCATGCTGCCGGCGATGATTTCCGTCTGCGGGTAAGACATCCTTAGCAGTTGCGCACTTTTCGCCACCACCTGCACGGGGTCAAAGTCTGTTTCCTCCACCAGCCTGGCCGCGAGCGCGACACCGCGCTCCTTGTGATGTTGGTCAAGGGCTCCGTCGCGGATACGGTTGAAAAACAGGCTGGCATACCGTGCCCCGGCCCCGGCCCCGGCCATCGCTTGCAAAGGGGTCATACACGCGGTACAGTTCACGGCGATGCCGAGACGGCTCAACTCGCTGACGACACCAGTGAAGGCCGTGCCCCGCTGACTGATGGGGATCTTGATAGCAAGCTGCTCATAAGCCAGCTGCTCGGTGTAAAGCACCGCCTGCCGTATCATCTCGGCTGCTTCTATGGCGACCACCTCCATGCTCAGGTGCAGCGAGCTGCCGTGACTGCGCAAGAGGCTCACGATCTGCCGCATGTGGCCCAGGTAGTCGGCTTTCGGCTCCCTGGCCAGCAGCGAGGGATTGGTGGTCACTCCCTTGATAAAGCCGAGTCGCAGAGCCGTTTCAATCTCTGCCAGGTTGGCAGTGTCAACGAATAGTTTCACGAGCATGCCTTTCTATCGGGCGCAGAAAGCGTTGGGGAGTGGATGCAGGCCGGGGCTAAACTCGATCTCCTGGGCTATGTGGTCCCAGTCGGGGCGAAAAAACAGGGCACGATCATCGACCACGATGTCCGCTGCCGGCTTGCCCATCACCAGCAGGTGGTAGCGCACGCCCCAGGCGGAGAGTTGCTGCTGCGTAAGGGCAAAGCCCGCCTGGTAAGCCAGAGCCACGTTGTTCCGGGTTCGGCCCATATAGCGAGCAGTGTGGATCGTGATATCGTGACCCTGGTCGTATAAGCGATTCACCACCGCGATCGCGCTCGGGAGCGGCTGCGCGTGCTCATAATCCCCCGCGGTCTGGCGGCACAAACAGCCATCCAGATCGAACACGATGCGTTTGCGCACCGCTGGCTCGCCGCCGAGCATGGCCTGCAAACGCGGCATGGGGCAGCGCTCGCCATCCTCCACCAGAAACGAATCTGCGTCTTCATCGTGGGTCGATACTTCAATCAGCACCGTGTCTTCGAGTGCGCCGCTCTGGTGCATCAGGCCCGGAGGCAAGGTGAGCAGCATGCCGGCGCTGAGCGGAAACCACCTGTCCTGGGCACGGCCGGCACGTAAGCGCACCAGCAAACAGCCGGAATGGATGAAGTAGGTCTCGATCTTTGCGCAGTGATAATGCAGGCTGCTGTGCTTGCCTTTCTGAAAAAAAAGCCGCTTGCCCGTGTACCCCGCATTAACAATGGTTTCGATTTTGCCCCAGTACTTGGATCGCTGATCTTTGGTCGCAGGCAAGCCTTCCGTTTTCATCGTGCTGGCGGGTCCGCGGAAAATGTAGGCCGTGGCGCCCTCGGCGCCGCTCGCTGCGATGCGCACACTGTCCGCCGGCGCGATGTGCAGCAATGTTTGCCCGCCCACCGCCCCGGCCCACAACACGCTTCCTTGTTCTAAAAACAGGGTTGCACCCTCACCCGCGCCCTCACCCGCACCCGCACCCTCACGCTTGCCCGTGGCAATTTCGTAACTCTCACCGGCACGCAATGTCAGCCGTTCGAGCGAGTACTCTGCGCGGCCGGCAAGCAGGGTGTGACCATTGCCTTGCTCCGCCGGCGCGCTCCCCATCAATGTTTCCAATCGTTCAAGCGGGATGCCGTACATCTAAGCTTCCCTTCCCAACAAGCGCGCCAGCCCCGACAATTCCGGTGGCTCGGGACCAAGGGTCATGGTAGAAAGGCCGGCCCACGCATTCGCCACGGTCAGGTGTTCCGCTGTCAGGTGAGAGGGACCCAGGCTGAGGGCGGCAAAGAAAGCGTCGCCCGCGCCCGTAGTATCAATCGCCTGCACGTGCGCTGCCGGAGCTTCTGCGTACTCATCGTCGAGCAGTGCACAGCAACCCTGCGCGCCTCGCTTCAGCACGATCGATCGCGCGCGCAGTTGCTGCTTCAATCTCGCCAGCGCCGCGGGTAAGTGGGTCGGATCGTATCGCGGATCCACGCCCTGAGCTTCCCGCTCATTCATACAAAAGAGTGAAGCGCCGGCGTACCACTCATGGTTTGCCACGCGTTGCGAGACCTGCGAATCGATCGATACCGGCTTGCCCGCAGCACGGCCGGCCTCGACCAGCGCCCCGGCAAACGCGGGCGTCACCAGCCCATGACGATAGTCGGAGATGATCAGTCCATCCGCCTCCGGCAACTGTTCTTCCACCACGCGGAGCAGTGCGGCCACCGTCGACTCTTCTGGCGGACGATGATCCAGGTGATCCCATTGAAGCAGCTTGTATCCATTCACCCAATAACGGCATTTGGCTATCGTTTCGCGCCCGCGTTCGACCACGATCGCTTTTGTAAGACGCGGGTGCACGAACGCATCTATCAGCGGTTGGTACAAGTCGTCGCCCACAACGGAGACGAACACCACGCTACCGCCCAGGGCCAGAACGTTGCGCACCATGAGGGCAGCGCCGCCCAGAGACTGCCTGCGGGAAAGATGTTTCACCACGACAGTTGGCGTTTCGGCAGACAGCCCCAGGCCTTCGCCGGTATGGTACTCATCCACGATGATGTCGCCCACCACGATAAGGCGCCGTTCGCGAAAACACGTTAGCAAATCGGCTTTCACTACAGGCTATGCACCCGATGAATGATGGAAGTAGTGGAGTACTTTTTGCCAGGCGATTCAAACACCAGAGGAAATACCTTGACGTCGATGTGGTCGGGGATGTTATCCCGGCGTCTCACCTCCGCTGCCGGCCACTCCGCACCCTTGACAATGATGTCGGGCCGGACCACCTCGATCAGATGGTGCGGACCGGGATCATCGAAGATAATGACTTCGTCCACGCAGTCCAGGGATTCGAGCACCGCTTTACGGTCCTGCTCGTTATTGACCGGCCGCCCTTCGCCTTTCAAACGCCGCGTCGACGCATCTGAGTTGATGGCGACAAGCAAGCGGCCACCAAATGACTTTGCAAACTGCAGCAGCGCGATGTGACCGGTGTGCACGATATCGAAGATCCCATTCGTCATCACCAGCCTGGCTTGCGGCTGTGGGGAAACCTTTTGTATCCGTGGCACGTGCCTTCCCTGCCCGAACGGCGCGCCAAACCAGGCATCGGCGATCGCCAGGTTTTCTGCCTCACCTTGAATCCATGCGCCCAGGCACAGCACATTGGCATCGTTATGCTCACGTGACTTCTCCGCCACATCCAACGAATGGACCAGCGCAGCGCGCACCCGCGGAAAGCGATTGGCCACCATGCTCATGCCCACACCCGTCCCGCAAATCAACACTCCCCAACCCGCTTCAGCGTTTTCAATAATCTGGCCGACGGCATTGGCATAGTCACTGTAATCAACTTTCCTGGTCCCGCAGAAAGGACCCAGATCGATCACGCTCTTTCCCTGCCCCTGTAGTTGTTGCTTGAGCAGCGTTTTGAGCGCGACCCCGTTATGATCACTGCCCACCACGACTAAATGTTCGACTGGGTTCTTGCTGCTCGCCTCGAGCATAGCTGGCCTTTCGCTGTCGCCTCTTCGCACTGGTTATCGGCTGAAAAGTACAGACCTGAACTCGGCCAGCGATCTTCCCAATTGGGGATTTCTGCGTGCTCCCTCGGAGAGCGAACCGTACAATCCGGCCAACACCACTCCCAGCAAGGTCAGGATCAGGATCGTTATGCCTCGGCCGGGGGAAGAACTGCGCTCGGGCGGAATGGCTACTTCCACCGCCTGCACCACAGCAGCGTCCTTAGCTTCATCCAGCCGGGCCACGTCGTATTGTTTCAGCAGTAAATCAAACAGGATCTGGCGATACTGCAGCTCGTGCTCGGCCCGCAAGTAGTCAAGGCCGGCCCCGGCCACATCCTGCAATCCCATTTCCTCGGACCTTGCGCGCGATTTGCTGCCCGTGCCCGGCTCTCTCCTGGCGCGGCCTGGTTGCGTCTCCTCCAGAGCCGCCACCTCCTGCCTGAGCGAAAGCAGTTGTTGCTCGGTCAGCGCGACTTCCGGGTTGCGTTCGGTGGAGTAGGAGCGCACTGACTGCAATTCCACCTGCTTGCCCGAAACCAACGCATGCAGCGTGGCAAGCCGCCCGATCACTGCTTTCGCCTGCACATCCAGTTGCACCAGGCCCTCCTTTTGCTGGATTTGCTGAAAGGCCGATTCTGCCGTTACCACATCGTCCTTGGCATGCTTCAGTTGCTCTTCATAAAAAATTCGCCGGTGCGAAGCCTCAGTCAGCGCCAGTGTCTTGGTCAGGTGGCCCAATTGCTCGGTGTACGCATTCGCCAGCGCCGCTGCGCGCTGGCGATCATGGTCGGTCACCGCCACGCTGATGAATGTACTTTTCTCCGAACTCACGCTGGTGTTCAGGGCCAGTTTTTTACGCGCGGCAGTCATGTCTTTGGCGCGATACAGGGCACGCAACCCATACTGCTCTATCAGCGCATCGGCGACCGGCCGCGAGCCCAGCAGTCCGATATACACATCGTTGGGGTTGCGCAGGCTCAGGCCACCAGCAGCGGCCATGGCCATCTGGCCGCCGGATGCCGCACTCATTGAGTTCATCAGCAGCCCCGACGCCGATGGCGTCGCCTGCGGCGTCATGATGCGGGTCGTCGCCGTATATGACCGAGGGTACAGAACACACACCAACAGGCCGATCATGAACCCGGCAGCGGCGCCTCTCATCAACAACCCTTTGCTGCGCAGCAAGCGGGTGAGCACCGTCAGCACACCCACGCTCCATGGTTGGCCCGCCGCGATCTGACCCGCACCCGATAGGTGCCGGGCTTCTTCCAGCACCTCGGGTTGAGTGACGTAGAATTCACTGCTCTCTTTCCCGATCACGATGGCTCACTCACTTCTGGATCACTGCCAACGAAGCACCGGTCAGCGCACTCTGCGAGACAATGCCAGTAATCTCCTCCAGCCGTTTCCATCCCTGACCAGCATTGAGGCGCACAGGAATCACAATGGCGTCTCCTGGTAACAGCGCAGCTTTCTCAAAGCTTGGTTGATGGTGCTTGCCTCGTCTTTGCCGGCTCACGACGGTGCCATCGGCGCGTACCAGGAACATCCGCTTTACGTCCGCGTCGCGGGTCGCCCCGCCGGCATCGGCCAGGTAGGCGGTGGTCAGTTTGTGCTCCTGAAAGCGGAAGGCGTTCTCGTTGTACACCGCGCCGCTCACCTGCACGGTCGACAATCTTGGCGGGATGTAGAAACGATCGCCATCTTCCAGGGTAAAGTCTGGAATGTCGTCAAGCGTGCTTGCCTCGGGGTTCATCTCGAGCACCACCCGGCCGGTGGGCGCAATTGCGGAAATGCGTGCGATCATCGCCTGGCGCAGGCTCAACTGCATCTGGTCAGCCTCTTTATTCGCAGCCGGCAGTGAGTTGTTCGTCACGCTCGCCGAAAGTTCACGCTGCATCTGGTCGGTGGAACGCCGCAATTGTTCTTCCTGCACCCGCCGGGTGGACACGCGCAGTAACTGCGACGCATACAGATAGGAGTGCGGGGTCAGCCCGCCGGCCTGGCGAACAGCATCCCGCAACTTATCGCCGGGCTTCACCCGGTAAATGCCAGGTGCATTCACTTCCCCGCCGATGCGCACGAAAGTGGCGTGCTCCTCGATGGGCAAGGGAATGTCAGCGCGGGAGAAGATGGTCACCACATCCCCGGCCAGCAATGCCTGGTTATCGGGTGAGTCCTTATTGTCAATGGCGTTTCCCAGGTGAAAAGCGATCAGCCGCGGGCTCAGATCGTGTTCATCGAGACGTTCAATCGATGCGTAATGCCAGTTGACCTCCGCATCGTTGCGCACAATATCCACTCGCCCCTGGTCTCCCGGCTTGCCCGATGCACCGTCGCCGCCCTGGCCTTGTGTTTTGCTGGTTGGTTCCTCATTGTTGGCATCATTGCCGGGTACATATGCGCCACTGGCATCGGGCGCCGTAACCTGATCTCTGTAATCCAGCTCATCACTATTGTTATTGCCCGGCCCCAGCTGATTTCGGTTGCGCCCTGTGCCCTCACGTTCGTTGGATTCATCAACCGGCACGCGATTCCCTTCGGCTGTTTCCTTGTCATGCGCGGCGTAGCTCAGCCTGCGCGGGTCGCCGAACGGATGTTTGCCAGTCACCGCCACCACGTGGTCTTCGCGGTTCCAGTAGTCTCGCGTCAGCAGCGACGTGCGGGAAGGAAGCAGGTCGGAGATGCGCATCCCGGCGTGCCACGTATAGCGTCCGGGCCGCGCCACATTGCCCCGCAGCGTCACTACGTTGGCAAACTCCGGCGTGACCGGCAGTATCTGCAACAGGTCCCCATCGTGCAAACGCCGTTGCAGGCTTGCGGTATCGAGCGCAAATTCCTCGCTGCGCCGCTCCCTATGGTCTTCAATCCGCTCGAGCACAACACGCCGGGTCTCAGCCAAACTGGTGAGGCCACCCGCGGCAAGCAGCATATCGGCGATCGTTGCCTGCTGCCCCAACTCGTAAATGCCCGGCTCCTCCACACTGCCTGAAATAGCTACCTGCGCGCCCATCGGGGGTATAAACAGAATGTCCCCTGGCATCAGCGCCTTGTCGTGCGACTTGTCACCTCGCTTCATGAGGTCGTAGATATCAAACTCACTCACCACCAGGTTGCTGCGTATCAATTGCACATGGCGCAGGCTGCCGGTCGCCGCCGGACCACCGGAAACAAACAGCGCATTCACCATGGTGCTGAGAGAACCGACGGTGTAAGCGCCCGGACGCCGCGCGCTCCCCAGCACGTATATCTGTATGGAGCGCAGTTGCCCCAGTGCGACATTCAACTCGAAATCCTTGAAGAGTCCGCCGATCGCCCCGTGCAGAAAACTTCCCAACTGTTTGTATGCGAGGCCGGCTACATTCAGCGTTCCCACTTTGGGTAAGTAGATTTGCCCGTCGCGATCTATCTTCACCCGCGCATCCAAATCGATCTTTCCCCACGCGCGAATCAACAACTCATCGCCCGGCCCCAGCAGATAATCCGACGGCACCGGCACATGATCGAGAGGGGCAAAGGTAGAGGGCACATCCTCAAAAAGCGTTCTACCGTAGGTCAGCAGCCGATGCCCTGTAACGTCTTCGGCAAAGATCTCGAACTCGGTTCTCTTCAGCGGAGGGAACTGCCTGCGCGGCAGCTGCGCTTGTGGTCGATCGCGGCTGCCTTGGCTGCTATAGCCGTTCTGGTCCTGGTAACCCTGCTCGTCCTGTATCATCCCGCTGGGCCCCGCTGGCATCGCGCCAGCGGGCTTGCAGTGGCTGACCTCCGCGTCGTCTGCGGTCACAGCTTGCTGGCACGGCTCTGCAGAACGCGTCGGCGTGCTCAGTATCGATTGACCGTGAAGCAGACAAACCAGTAGCAGTGGACCAAACAGCAGCAACCCAGGACGTGGCAAACCAGGATGTGGCAAACGAAAGCTCGGCATATCAGGCTCGAACCCGGCCGAGCTTCAGTAATCTTTTGCAGGGATCCATTTCCCTCGCTTCCCATCTCATTGCAGCCCATGGAGGTATCAACAAGTAAATCGGCGTTGCTGAGAGGAACGAGAGACGCGCGCAATTGCCGGGATTAGATGAACTCAGGAGGATGGCCACGTGCTTACCTTCATGGCCAATTATCGTGAGAGGAACGAGGCAGTCAAAGCATGAACAGCGTTGAATCAGCCAGATCGCACGACTCCCACTCCACAATGGGAACTCGTCTTAAACGGGCATTTGTATGGGTGACCGTTTCCTTTTGCCGGGTGAGCAACTGCTGCATGGCTTACCAGCGAACTATGGGTCAAGGGGTCAAGCGGTCAAGGGCTCAAGGGGGTGAGTGAGAACTTCAGAGTTGGCTCCTCCCCAACCACAAGCTCGGGTGTCCCATATCTCACGCAGCCTCTCAAGGAGGCTCAATGACTCCGGGCCTCGCGCCTAACCCTGCCTCACTCAACAGGAATCGATGGACAATCCCTTGATTCACAGGCACTCTCCAGTGCCGAGGCAATGCGCAGCAAACCCGCAAAGCGTCTTCCTGAGAGTTCCGGCACAGAATGTCCGTCCGGCGCTACCGTACAGCAACGGCCCGCTGCGCACTTAAGGAGATCAACGAGAATCCAGCATCAAATAGTGCCCGGAGAAGCTGATGAAGACTCCGCGGAAGAGTACTGGTGGCAACAAACCATCCTGTTCCCTATCCGGCACCTCCCGCGTGGTGCTCACTGTGTAACGAAGTTTAAGTTGCCCAGAATGCGACTGCCCACCTGCAAATCCTGAACTGGTAGTAAAGCAAAACCAGGTGTATCAGGCCCACATATGCAAGGATGATCGTTGGTTGGTCTTCGAAGGCGTCACGAACACACCGAATCCCGAATCTGCACTCTACGTGGTTCCCGCATCCGGTGGCTTGCCGAAACCCATCACCGACGGACGGCATGGGGACGACAAACCCCGCTGATCCCCGCATGGGCGAACCATCTACTTCGTCTCCCAGCCAATCGGGTTGTTTAATCTATGCGCGCTTCACTTCGACCCGGCCGCGGGGAAGGCTGTAGGCGTGCCGTTCAAGATTTCGCCACTTCGACAGCGCTCGCTTGAGGATTTCCCACTGGATTCCGTCTGCCAGCCTTTCGCTGACCCAGGACAAACTCGTGCTGACCATGTCCCAGGAGTCAGGCAATATCTGGATCCTGGATAATGTCGATCTGTAGCTGCTGCGACCCCCTGCGACCCCATAGCGAGGCGGCGAATGCCCGCATCGGCCGGCCTGAGGATGACGCTACGCTCCCGGACCGGCGCCTGCCCGGCCGGCAGACTGCTCGGGCACCCGGGCAGTCGTGGGGCCACGCGCAGAAACACTCCTGCCAGTAGGCCCACCGCAAAGATGTGCCGTGGTTGCCGGTTTGTTGAGCCGGTTCAAAACCGCATTTGCCCCCGAGTACCCCAGCGTCATCGCTAACACAAGGAGTGCCCCGGAAAGAAACGGGGGGCTCGGCACCGGTATGTCGAACACCCGGCAGCAAACCCCGAGTGCAAAGCTCAACGCGATCCCTACGGCTAATTTCATGGGTCTGCTCCCCGGCGATCTAGTCAGGAGGTTACGGATTGAGACGGCGGCGCGCCATCACAGCTTTCTGTTATCCGCAGCGCTCCCTCTCGAAAAGATTTGGACCCAAATGCAGAAACCAGCGCAACCGGATGACCAGAAACCTAATAGAAAATTGCTATAGGCGCTCGTGCATGCGAACTCTATGATCGCGGAGTCGATTGTGAGCGAGCGCTCGATAAACATTCGCTCACGCTGATAAAAACTATGCGACTTGAGAGGAGTTCCATGCCCACCATTAAAACCAACGACGGCGTAGAGATCTATTACAAGGATTGGGGTACTGGCCAGCCGATTGTTTTCAGCCACGGATGGCCCTTATCCGCGGACGATTGGGACGCACAGTTACTGTTCTTTCTTCAGCAGGGCTTTCGCGTGATTGCGCACGACCGCCGCGGTCATGGCCGCTCCACACAAACAGGGGATGGCCATGATATGGACCACTACGCCGACGATCTGGCGGCTCTTACGACTCACCTCGATTTAAAAAAAGCCATCCATATTGGCCACTCAACCGGTGGCGGTGAAGTAACGCGCTACCTGGGCCGGCACGGAGAGAGTCGTGTTAGCAAAGCTGCGTTAATTAGCGCAGTCCCGCCGTTGATGGTGAAGACTGCGGCTAACCCGCTCGGGCTGCCCAAGGCAGCTTTTGACGATTTGCAGGCGCAACTGGCTGCCAATCGCTCGCAGTTCTACCGGGACGTAGCCTCCGGGCCGTTCTATGGTTATAACCGGCCGGGCGCGAAGCCCGCGGAGGCAACCATCCAGAACTGGTGGCGCCAGGGCATGATGGGCGGCGCCAAGGCGCATTACGACGGGATCGTGGCATTTTCTCAAACCGATTTCACAGAAGATTTGAAGAAGATAACAATCCCGGTTCTGGTCATGCATAGCGAAGATGATCAGATCGTTCCCTACGTCGCTGCCGGGCCGCTTTCGGCAAAGCTTCTGAAAAACGGAACCCTGAAGACTTACAAAGATTTTCCGCATGGCATGCCCACGACGCACGCACAAACCATCAACGCCGATTTGTTGGCGTTCCTGCAAAGCTGAATGAATCGGAAATCAACATCCTGGAGCTACCGCCGATACTGCATCGGCGTAGCTCCTGCAATCCTGCGAAAAACCTTGGTAAAGTGACTCTGATCGGAGAAGCCCACGGCCTCGCCCACGCCGGCAATCGTGAGCGCCGGATCGCGGAGATAGAACTTGGCGCGTTCCACTCTGCACAAGCCAACCTCTTACCCTGCTTGGAGCAGCATCGCTTTTGCCGCGTCCGCAAGCGTCACCAGGGTCGCCGCTCACATGACCAGATCTTTGACAAACAACCGGCCGCCACCCGAAAGACACGAAGCCATGATGCGCATCTCCCAGCGCGGGGAAAAGCCGATGGCGCCTCTCATACAAAGACGTGATAGGCGACGGGCTTTGTAATTGCTAAGTTGACGTGTGGGGCGAGACATCTCCTCCATACATCATCAAGGAGCCTGCCATGAATGCAACTCTCATCTCCTCAGAGTCAGTGAACACCGCCGCCACATCTTCGTCAGTTCGCTACCGCACGACGACCATCGACGGCGTGGACGTCTTCTACCGTGAAGCAGGAGCGAGCACGGCCCCTGTGCTGCTTCTGCTTCACGGCTTTCCCACGTCTTCCAATATGTATCGCAACCTGATGCCGCGTCTGGCAAAGACTTTTCGCGTGATCGCTCCGGACTATCCCGGATACGGCTTTAGCGGCATGCCCGACCGGAAAAAATTTGCCTACACCTTCGAGAACATGGCCCACATAGTCGAAGCGCTCACGCTAAAACTGGAGTTGAAGAAGTACGCGATGTACGTCATGGATTACGGAGCGCCCATCGGCTACCGGTTGGCGCTGCTGCATCCTGAGAAAGTATCGGGCCTTGTGGTGCAGAACGGGAACGCGTACGACGAAGGTCTGCTGGATTTTTGGAACCCTATAAAGAAGTATTGGGAGGACGCGACTGCGGAGAACCGCGCCGCTCTGAATTACCTCGCATCCGCAGACGCAACCAAGTGGCAATACCAGAATGGCGTGAACGATCACACCCTTCTTGACCCCACGACATGGACCCTCGATCAACTGGGAATGGACCGGCCAGGCAATGCTGACATTCAATTGGACATGTTGTATGACTACCGGACGAACTTGCCGCTCTACCCGGACTTTCAGGCGTTCTTTCGCAAGTATCAGCCGCCGACCCTGATCGTATGGGGTAAGAACGACTTTATCTTCCCGCCGGAAGGTGCAGCACCTTACCAGCGAGACCTTCCCCGTGTAGAAACGCACCTCCTCGACACTGGACATTTTGCTCTCGAAACTCACGGTGAAGAAATTGCTACTCGCATTGAGCGGTTCTTCTCGCCGGGCGCATGACAGCATAGCGGCGTGGACCGGCGTGTTGCCGGTCCACGCACACGCCGACTGAGAAACGGTAGCGGTTTCGTTGAGCGCCTTGGTTGCGGTTGAGGTTACTGTTTCAGGGAGTGAATGCCCACGTCTCCTAACTGGACAGCATCGTGAGACATGGGGCCACCCATGGCTTACCTAAAGATCCAGCTGAATCGCCGTCAAGGGGGAGCATGAACAGATCAAGACATTTCCCTCGGCAGGCCGATCAAGCGGCTCAGGGGCATAGCAGACCTTTCCGTCGATGATGCCAGACTCGCACATGTGACAGACACCCACCCGGCACGACCACCTGACAGGAACATCGCATGCTTCTGCAAATGCGAGCAAACTACCGAAGCGCGCATCCCACGGCACAGTAAGACCACTGCGGGTAAAGGATACATCGGGCCCTCGACCAGGGCTACCCTTTGGTGGATGGGGAGCTGGTAAAACCTTACGGGCAATCCCTGGTGTGACGGACGACTCAGTGCCGAAAACTTCTGAATGGATTTGCCGGTCCGCAATTCCCCAGGATTTCAACTCGGCCGTCGCGTCGGTCAGAAAGGTAGCTGGCCCACACATGTAGAAGTCCGCATCGCGGGGCAGAGGAAGCTCTCGCAGGCATGCTGCATCAAGATGCCCGGAAGCGTCATAACTGCGGTCGCTTTCGTCTGGCCGGCTGTACGTCAGAAATGAGCGGCTGTGAGGAAGACGATGGAGCAGGGTTCGGACCTCATCCGCAAAAGGGTGCTCTCGGCCATTCCGGGCTCCATAACACCACCATATTTCTCGCGCGGCAGCTGCGGCACTGGCAGCTAACGCGTGCAGCATAGCCAGCACTGGTGTCGCCCCGATACCCACGCTGAGCAAAACTATGGGTCGTTCACTCGCTGCAAGAACAAAGTTGCCCCGGGGCGCGCTCACTTGCAAAAGCGCGCCCACCTGCACACTTTCGTGAAAGTAGCGACTGCCGGCGCCGCCAGCCCGCTTCACACTGACGCGATAGGTGCCTGCATCCTGCGGACCAGACATGGAGTAGCTACGCAGGATCGGAGCTTCGCTGCCTCCCGGCAAAAGCTTAAACACCAGAAATTGCCCCGGCAGCGGCACCGGCAATGGGCTCGCATCCTCTGATGCAAGGACAAATGACAGCACATCCACGCACTCGCGCTGCACGGAGGCAACCCGAAGCGGCCGGAAGCCCACCCACGCGAGCTTGACAGCCGCGGAGGGCGCCAGTCCAGCATTGCCACCTTCCGTGCCCGCATCGATCAGCGCCTGCAGCGAGCTCTTCCATCCCACGCTCAGCGGAGGTACCAGCAAAGCGCGTTGCAACAGGTCAGCCGGGTGACCGGGCAAATAAAGCAGCCCATCGATCTCGGTTACGGTGACATGCTCGGGGCCGTCCGCGACCTTAACGATCTCGTCGCCCGCTGCGACCTCTCCCTCTTCCAGAACGCGGAAGTAAAAGCCGGGCCGTTTATGCGAAACCAGGAGCGCAGGCATCTGCGGGTTGTTCATCCGAATGCCGACGCGGTAGCAGGTCACACGCGGCTGAGTTACTTCAAAAAGTGCACCGCCTATCCGGTACCGGTCTCCTATGCAAACCTCATCGTCCGGCAGGCCTTCGACAGTAAAATTTTCGCCGAACTGACCGTGTTCCAGGTCATGGCGTTGAAGAAATTCTTCCCAATAACGATAAGACCCAAGTTGGTAGACCATCACGGCGCGATGCTCACCACCATGCCCGGCGAGGTCACCCTGGCCATCCCCGTCCAAATTAAGGCGACGCGCCATCACCTTGCCTGTGACTGGCCGCTTCCAAACCGCCGTGTGCACGATGTTGCCCTGCCACTCGATGTCGCGTGGAAGACCGACATTGACTGAAATCAGCGAACTCACAGTACACCCTGGAGGCGATTCTCTGCGTCCTCGACGACCGGTGTGCTTTCGTCTGTATCGATGTTGAATGTATATCGATCGCCGTGTATATCCTGCGACACCCCTGCAGATGCGCGCAGCCGAGGAACGTCGTGGGCGGGGAGAGTGTACAAAAACCCGTTGAACTGGGCCTCGCCATTGTTTGCTGTAGCGGTAGTCATTCCCGGCACTCTCCTGAAGGTTTATCCAATCGTCCAATGGAACAATAGGGGTTCGCCGAATGCGGCACAATGACAGCTTTCTACTAGCAGTCAGCGCCCTCGATTTGCCGCGTTCCACAAAGTCTTAATAGAAAAACATGATAGCGGGACCTATTCGTCCCAGCTACGATCACGTCATGAATGCCACACCGGGATCCCAACGGTTGCGTGCATCATCAGGAGTCACACCATGGCCCATGATATGCCAGACACTTCGCGACGCCATTTCATCGCTGCAG
>CAZZVD010000037.1:23985-28038 GCA_964657465.1 uncultured Acetobacteraceae bacterium
CACACCATGGCCCATGATATGCCAGACACTTCGCGACGCCATTTCATCGCTGCAGCAGGAGCGTCGACTGCAGCCGCGCTGCTCGGACCACACACGCTCGCGGCAGAAGAGAACAGCACGGTGCAGGAAAATTCCACTCCACCGGCAAAGGCGGGGCTATCCCTCGAGAAAAGCACGACCGCTGTGGTGTTCATCGATCCACAAAATGATGTTTTGAGCGAAAAAGGCCTCTCCTGGCCGCTGGTCCGCGAAAGCCTGCAGGAAAACAACACGATCGAGAACATGGAACGCATCTTCAAGGCGGCGAAAGCTCTGGGGTTTGAGGTGTTCATTTCTCCTCACTACTTTTACCCAACAGACAAAGGATGGAAATTCAACGGGCCCCTCGAGACCGACGAGGCCAACTTTGGTCTATTTGCGCGCAAAGGGGTGCTCAACCTGGAAGGGTTCAAAGGTTCGGGCGCCGACTGGCTCGAACGCTTCAAGCCATACATCGAGGATGGCAAAACCATCGTGGTTGCGCCACATCGGGTGTGGGGGCCGGAAACGAATGACCTTGTTCTTCAACTGCGCAAGCGAAACATCAGCAAGATCATCCTGGGTGGCATGCTGGCCAACATGTGTGTCGAATCGCACCTGCGAGAACTGCTGGAGCAGGGCTTCCAGGTTGCTGTCGTCAAGGATGCGACGGCAGGGCCAAAACATCCGGAGTGGGGCTATGGGTATACTGCGGCGCTCATCAACTATGCATTCCTCGCCCACGCGGTCCTGACCACAGACCAGGCGGTCAAGGCGATGGGCAGCGGCCAACGATCTTAGGGCGTAGCCGCCGGGGAAGTGAAACAAAGAATCAACAGGGCTGCGCGTCGCGTCTTATCGACGGACTGTATTCCCAGTCACGAAAGAGAAACAACCTATGTCGAAAAAGCTGGAAGGTAAGATAGCCCTGATAACTGGTGGTACATCAGGCATTGGCCTGGCCACTGCAAAACGTTTCGTCACAGAAGGTGCAACGGTTGTGATCACCGGCCGCCGCAAGGGTCCGCTTGACGCTGCGGTGAGCGAGATTGGACCCGGGGTAACCGGCATCCAAGCCGATGCCGGCAATCTGGCAGATTTGGATAAGCTGTACGCACAGATCAAGGCACAGCACGGCCGTCTCGATGTGCTGTTCGCCAATGCTGGCGGAGGCGAGTTCGCGACCATTGAAAACGTCACCGAAGAACACTTCGATAAGACCTTCGCCACCAACGTCAAAGGTCTTTTTTTCTCTGTGCAAAAGGCGCTCCCGCTCATGCCCAACGGCGCGACCATTGTGCTCAACGCCTCAGTCGTTTCGGTCAAGGGTGTGCCTGCGTTTGGGGTCTACAGCGCCACCAAAGCGGCTGTCCGTTCCTTCGCCCGTACCTGGACGAACGAACTCAAGGACCGCCAGATACGAGTCAATGTAGTGAGCCCCGGACCGATCGACACTCCCGCTCTGGATGGACTGGCCCAGAATGAAGAGCAAGCCAAACAGCTAAAGGCCGGACTCACGTCTCAGGTGCCACTCGGTCGCATGGGGCAGCCAAGTGAAATCGCCAGCGCCGTTGTTTTTCTTGCCTCCAATGAGTCCAGCTTCGTCGCAGGCGTTGAGCTTTTTGTTGATGGCGGGATGGTGCA
The DNA here is from genome assembly GCA_964657465.1 of uncultured Acetobacteraceae bacterium. Classification (GTDB taxonomy): domain Bacteria; phylum Acidobacteriota; class Terriglobia; order Terriglobales; family Acidobacteriaceae; genus PALSA-350. Next base: position 25,648 of record CAZZVD010000037.1, read on the forward strand.
GGTTTAGCACTTGATTGGAGCAAAGCTGGCTGACGCATCATTCGCCTCATAAGAGGTGAATGACGACGCCTCTTTCACTCGGCTATTCTGGCTTGCAGCAGACCGGCACACGCGGCAGCGCTTCGCGAACCTTCCTGTAGGCTGCCAGGGGGCATTCATCCCTGCAAATCTCCGGTGACCGGCGAAATCGTCGCGCTACACTCAACATCATGCCTGCACGCCGAAACGCCGTTCTCCTCGCGTTCCTCTGTCTTGCCCTGGCCACCTCAGCCGAGCCGCCCTCATCCGCGTCGCAATCCGTTGGCGGCGAGGTAGCCGCAAACACCAGCGCCGCGCCCGGGCCCGCAATCCACCTCCCCAGCTGGTCCCAGCAGATCGCGATACGCGAGGGATGGCTGCTCAAGCGCCATGCCGCCCTTCTCGAGATGATGCGCCGTCACCACATCGATATGTGGATTGTCGTCAATGAAGAATTTCACGATGATCCACTCACGCAGTTCGTCGCGCCCCCGCGACCCTATACCGGCAATCGCGACTTCTTCGTCTTTATCGATACCGGCACAGCCCTGCGCAAGCTCGCGATTACCGGTTATGCCGAAGACAACCTCAAGCGCTTCTTCGAAACGGAAGATGACCCCAAACCCGCGGAGAAAGTACTTCCCGGGCTCTACGCGCAATACCATCCGCAACACATTGGCATCTCCATCAACGCGCCCCGTGGTGTGCAACGGTCACTAACCCATGACAGTTACGTCTTCCTGGCGAAGGCCCTGGGGCCCGGCGCGGAAGCTCACTTTGTGCCTGCCGCCGATCTCATCGCGGAATACCTCGATACCCGTCTGCCGGAAGAATTCTCACCTTACAAAACGCTGGTGGAGTTGACTGACCAACTCACCCGGCGCGCCTTTTCGAACGAAGTTGTTCATCCCGGCAAGACTACCGTTGGGGATGTGCGCCGCTGGCTTTACGACCAGATGGGCTTTTATGACGTGACCACATGGTTTCAGCCCGATCTTCGCCTGCAGCGAAAAGGTCGCGTGCCTGCCACTTCACGCGGCTACCTCGCGGTGGAGCCCGAGTCGACCGTGATTCTTCCCGGCGACGTTCTTCACCTGGACTTCGGCATCACCTGCATGGGCCTCAACACCGATTGGCAAAAAGAAGCCTATGTGCTGCTGCCCAGTGAGACGGACGTACCGACTGGGCTCAAGCAAGCCATGGCAAATACCAACGCGGTGCAGGAATCGCTCATGACCCGCTCTCGCCCCGGCCGGCTCGCCAGCCAGGTCTATGACGAGATTCTGGCCGACATGAAAAAGAAGAACATTGAAGCGAAGGTCTACTCCCATCCCATCGGCAACCAGGGCCACGGTCTGGGCGCCGCACTGGATTCGCGAGCTGTTCCCGGCTCCTTCGACGGCAACAAAAAAATGCGCGATGGCTCCTATATCTCGATCGAACTCAACTCTGCCACACCGGCGCCCGAGTGGAATAACCAGAAGGTCTACATCATGGAAGAAGATGACGCCTACCTGACGGAAGACGGGTTTAAGACCTTTCTTCCCCGGCAAACCAGCTTCTACCTCATTCAGCCTTAGCAGTGGCTGATGCATCAAATCGACTCCTACGGCTCAGGCAACCTTGCTCAGGCAACCGTGGTCAGGCAACCTTGGTACCGTATCCTTCTAAGCCCGGAGACGAACTTTTCCTGCCGCCCCGCCCGATCTTCAGGCCGGCGAGCATCCCATAGTTCGTGTCCAACATCTTTCGTCCGCTGCTGATCTTTCTGCTCCACCTCGGTTATTTCGCTCCGGTGGTTATGGGTGTGCTTGACTCATCCTTTCTGTTCCTGCCTTTCGGTAACGATTTGCTGGTAGTAGTACTGGTATCGCGTCACCATCAAGGCCTCCCACTCTATGCACTGGCGGCCGCTTGCGGTTCGACTATCGGGGCAGCGACGCTTGCCTGGATTGCGGGCCGAGTCGGTGAAGCAGGTATCCGCAAGTGGGCCGGTGAAAAGCGCTTTGGGAAGCTCGAGGCAAGGATTCAGAACGGTGGTGGGGTGGCTGTTTTTTTGGCGACCCTAGCGCCTCCCCCGTTTCCCTACACGGTCGTGATCGCGGCCGCAGCAGCTCTGCAGTACTCCAAGGCCCGCCTGCTCACTTTTAACTTCCTCGGCCGGGCGCTCCGTTTTGCCATTCTGGGTGGTTTGGCGTTGGTGTTTGGCGGTGCGGTGCTGCGGGTCACGCAATCCGCTGGCTTCCGCTGGACCATGACTGTGCTGGTTGCGCTGTGTCTTCTAGGCAGCGGATTCTCAATCTGGAAATGGGTTTCGAATACGCGCGGAGGCAAAACGCAGGCCGCTTGAAGCCACCGACAAGCAATCACCAC
>CAZZVD010000038.1:0-27995 GCA_964657465.1 uncultured Acetobacteraceae bacterium
AATCCCACATCTCGCGAAAAACGAGCGAGATGTGGGGCACCCGTCATTCGTTACGGAACAAACGGTGAGAAATCCGGGCCAGCCCTTCATAATAGAAAGGGTAGCGGCCAGGGCACACCGGGCTTTGCTGCCAGGCGGTCCCCCCGAAAGGATGTTGAGCTTTACCCCTTACCCGATGACAAACTCTGCGACCCACAGCTCTGACGACGTGCTCTCCCCAAGCCGGCAACTGCAGTCTGATTACGACGGCTTCAAGGCCAAAGGCCTCAAGCTCGACCTGACCCGAGGTAAGCCCTCGCCTGCTCAGCTCGACCTGAGTGCGGCTCTGCTTTCCCTGCCCGGTGCCCAGGATTTTATGGCCGAGGGCGCGGTCGACTCCCGCAACTACGGCGGGCTACAAGGACTGGTGGAAGTTCGCCGCTTGTTCGCAGGCCTGATGGGCGCACCGCCCGAGCAGATCGTCGCGGCCAACAACTCAAGCCTCGCATTGATGCACGACACCATTGTGTACGCCTTGCTCAAGGGCACCTGCGATAGCGAAACGCCGTGGTCGCAGCAGGGCGGCATCGCTTTCCTTTGTCCCGTGCCTGGATATGACCGGCACTTCACCATCTGTCAGGAATACGGCATCCGGATGATCCCGGTCAGGCTCAACGAAGATGGGCCAGACATGCAACAGGTAGAACAGTTGGTGGCCGAAGACGCGTCCATCAAGGGCATGTGGTGCGTTCCCAAGTACAGCAATCCGACTGGCTGCGTCTACGCCGGCGCGGTGGTCGAGCGCCTGGCGGCCATGAAAACCGCCGCACCCGATTTTCGGCTGTTTTGGGATAATGCCTACGCCGTGCACCACCTCACCAGCGAAGCAGTGGAGATCGCCAATGTGCTCGACCTGTGCACAAAACACGGCCACAGCAATCGCCCGCTTGTGTTCGCATCCACGTCGAAGATCACGCTGCCCGGGTCAGGGCTGGCGCTGCTCGCCGGCTCCAGACAAAACGTGCAGTGGTTTCTGACAAGAGTGGCGCCACGGACGATCGGGCCAGACAAAATCAACCAACTGCGGCATGTTCGCTTTCTCAAGGAACCCGCCGCGATCGCCCGCCTGATGGAGCAGCACAGGGCCCTGATCGCCCCCAAATTCGCGACCGTGCTGGAGACATTTGACAGGAAGCTTGCCGGCGTTCCCGGGGTGCAGTGGACACGCCCTAAAGGCGGCTACTTCATCAGCCTCGAGGTGCCGAAAGGCTGCGCGCAGCGAGTGATTGCTCTTGCTAAAGAGGCTGGGGTGGTTCTCACGCCTGCCGGCGCCACCCATCCCTACGGCAAAGATGCTGAGGATCGCACCATTCGCATCGCACCCACGTTTCCATCGTTAGCCGATGTCGCGCTTGCTGCCGAGGGAGTGGCGATCTGTGTCTTGCTCGCTGCCGCGGAAAAATCACGCTAGCCACAGCCCGCATAGTTGGGGGCCTCGTTTCGCGAGCGTCAGGCACCCAGCTCAAGATCGTCAAAGCCGCGCCACTTGTAGAACGCGACTGAGGCGATCCAGCTTACGATGAACAGCCCGACGATGAAGTAGCCCAGCGTTCCGAAGTGCTCGTTGAGCCGAGTGATGCCATCCCAGAAGCTCCCCTTGAGATGCAAGTGCCCAGCCAGCAATCCAAGAGCTTCGAGCCCACCCACCATCACCGCGACCACGACGGAAACGCCGGTGATGGTCAGGTTGTAATACAGCTTGCGGATCGGCTTCACTGCGGCCCATCCGTATGCGCCCAGCATCAACACATTGTCGGTGGTGTCGATCAACGACATGCCCGCGGCAAACAGGGCCGGGAAAATGAGAATGGAGGTCAGGGGAAGCCCGCGCGATGCCTCGGCGGCCGAGATACCCAGAACACCAATCTCAGTGGCTGTATCAAATCCCAGGCCAAATAACATTCCCAGGGGATACATATGCCAACTGCGCTGCACCATGGAAAACATGGGCCGCAGGATGCGCGCCAGTAAGCCACGGCCGCTCAATAGCAGGTTTAGATCTTCTTCGACGTAGGCTTGCCCGGCCCGGACCCTGACAAAGGTACGATAGACCGATCGCAGGACCACCAGGTTGATGGCGGCGATTGCGAATAGGAACGAGGCAGAGACCAGCGTTCCAATCACCCCGCCGATTTCTCTGACCGCATCCAGCCGGTGCTGCAAGGCCAGCGCCGTCCACGCAATGAGGACCGATCCCAGCATAACTACAGTAGAGTGACCGAGGGAAAACAGAAAACCCACCGTAACCGGCCACTTGCCTTCCTGCATGAACTTGCGGGTGACGTTGTCGATGGCGGCTATGTGGTCGGCATCGACCGCATGGCGCAAGCCGAAGCTGTAAGCCAACAATGCCGTGCCGAGCAGGACTGGATACCCGCGCAGAGCGATGATGGCCCAGAGCCATACGCCTACATTGAAGACAAGCAGCAAAGCGTATATACCGAGCACTTTGCTTCGGCGGTTATCCGCTGCATCATCAAACACCAGCCGCAGTAAAGTCCGCACGTCTCTGTTTGCTCGATTCCCAGCAGATGGAGTGATCCGCAAAGATGCGGGTTACTCAGGGCAATCTTACCACCCTAAGCTGTTGAGTCACTTGGCCAGCGGCGCGCTTTCGATCTCATGCAAGTAGGCCCGCAGGCCTGTCCAAAGCTCTGGGCGATCGCACAGGAATTTGCCCTCAATCTGACCCGTCAGCGGGTAGTTCTGGCCCGCCCTGGGCCGGTATTTCTCCCACCCCGGACCATCCAGATGGTACACACCCATGCGATATCCATAGAGATCGATGTCTTTCACGCCCATTGCCAGCGCTGTTCCGACGGCTCGCTTCACCTGCGCAAGCGTCGGGTATTGTGCCGGACCGGGTATGTCTTCCGTAGCGCTTTCTGAGAGGCGCAGGCTGAGCGCAAGCTCAGTGCGGGGTGCGATCGCATTTCGCACCCGGGTGAGATAACTCGCAATTCCTTTTTCCAATTGCTCGTCGGCTCCCTTGTCGCTCCAGTTGGGGGCCCAATAGGCGCTCATCATGTTGAATGAGGGGATCACTCGTGCCAACTTCAGACCAGTACGCGTCTCGGTTTCAGGGTCAATGGTGTTCTCACCATCCTCCAGGATGATGCGGTGTCGAGGGTTGGAATCCCCCGCACGAATCGCATTCCGGGTAGCCTCGGCCCAGTCAGCCCACCATTGCTGGCGACTTTCATTCCATGCGCTCCACGCCGGATCCTTTGGAGACAGGGGCAGCTGCTTGCCGAACAACGTTCGCTCTGCCTGGCCGTAGGAGAGGTAACTCACTTCCGGTTTAGGAGGTGGCCCGTCGATGCTCCCGACGTTGCCAATGGCGAATGCATTATCGAAAACGTATCCCGCCATGCCCGGTTCACGCCCATACTCGCGCGCGATGGTTTGCAAATACGGTTTCCATTGCACGCGACGCCATTCCGGATTGAATGCGTCGAAGGCAAACAAGGCTTCACCAGACGCGTCCACCTGCTCGAATCGTTTGCTATGGGGCAATGCATTATGACGAGCGTGCCACACAAAGAGGTACGAGCCCAGGCCCGCCGCATGCGCCGCACGGATCGCTTCATGCGAATCAGAAATGCGGGTCGAGAATGCAGACGCATCCAGTCCCCACACCAGCAGCACATCAGTAAAACCAAGATCGTGGATGGCTTTGAAATCGCTTTGCCATTGCGCTTTGGGTGCGGAGTTTAGCCAATACCATGTACTCACGCGCACCTGCGCAGCAGCCAGCGCTGGACAAATGAGGAAGCACAGGCAGATATACAGGCGCATGACCCGCGACGCGAGGGACGAGAAACTGTTCACTTTTTCAGGAGTCCTCTATGTTTGCTCTTGACGGATTTACCGTAAGCTCATCAGAGTAAGAGTACAACCCTTTTCTGAAAGCGCTTGCGGTCTCTCGTATAACCGCTTCTCACACACGTCCGTTCAGGGAGAATCGCACTCGTGGCAATTGCTGAAACCCTTAAGGCCCGCTGGTTCTACTATTCCCTGCTGTGCATCCTCTGTTGGGGCGGCTGGGCGCTCTGTTCCAAATTCGGCTCCCGCGAGATACCCACGGAAACCATGCAGTTCCTGTTCACCCTCGGCAGTGTGCCGATCGGTCTCGCACTACTGGCCGCCAGACGCTTCCGCCTGGAGAAAAATGGCAAGGGCATTTCGTTTGCCTTGCTGAACGGTGTTCTATCGGCAATCGGTACACTCGCCCTGTTCGCTGCCTACCACACCAACGGCAATACAGCAGTCATCACCGCTTCTTCGGCGCTTTACCCGATGATCACGGTGGTGCTGGCCATACTCATTCTGCGCGAGCGCTTCGGGCCGATCCAGGCGGTGGGCCTTGGCTTCGCGGCCGTCGCCATCGTTATCTTTTCCTTCTAGCCGACGCACTCAGGGAGCCCGCATGATTCATCTTGCACCATGGTTCTGGCCCGTGGTCGTGGTACTGATTACGTGGGGAGTAGTTGGCCTGTTGCAGAAGTTATCGACCAACTACATCTCCGCCGAGTCATCGCTCATCTGGCTGGTCGCCGGTTACTTACTGCTGGTGCCCTTCTTTTATCCCGGCAAAGGAGTGTTCACCTATTCCGGCTGGAATATTACATGGGCATTGCTCAGCGGGGCACTGAATTCCCTGGGAGCATGGGCCTTGTTTGCGGCGCTGAAAAGCGGCGGCAAAGCATCGATCGTCGCACCGCTGACGGCACTGTACCCACTCGTCGTCATCGTCGTGGCGCCCTTTGTCCTGCACGAGTCCATCACCCGGCTACAGGTGGGCGGCATCGCCTGCACCCTGATCGCAGTGGTTTGCCTTTCGGCCTGAGCTCAGATCGCAGGACGCTCACTCCGTTGTCAGGAGATCGCGTTTGCGCCGCTTCATAGAAGCGTGAGCGCAGCAATCCCATCTCTGCCGGGGAAACCCTGCGACCTGCTGTAGTGGCCCCCGCACGCAATCCCACACTGGCGTCCCGCAGACGCCATTTATTCTCCTGCGGTATACCTGTCCCAAACGATCAAAAGTGGAACGCAACCTCTGCAGTCATTGCTCGAGGCGTCACGTAATGTGTCCCGCTGAATGTGGAAAGAAAGTTGTAAAGCGCGCGTTTGTTCCCGACGTTGATACCAGTCAACCGCAGGCTCCACTTATACCGGTCACCGTTGAACAAGTTGTCATCTCCAACGGAAGCGTCAAACAGATTCCGCGGTTGTATCCTGGCCGGATTGTGATCATTGTTTTGCGTTCCAGGGGCCGGTATCTTGACCAGGTTCGACGTCAGGTCCGCAGCCGGACACGGCGTCGGCAGTGGACTTGATGGCGTCGCTTTCACTCCGCCGCACGCGAGCCCAGCTTCAGATTCCTGATCAGCCGTAAGCCCGCTCAGGTCGATGCCTGGTTGTCCGTTGGGAAGAATCACCGAGGGCCCGCCATTCACCGGATTGCAGTCGCTGTTGGGATCGCTAATGTTGAAGCACGGCACCGAACCGGCAACCATGCCACTGTCATAACGCCAGTTGAACCCTAACCATGGCGCGAAGCGCCGGTTCGCAGGCACCTGGTACTGCACGTGCGTGGTCGAGTTGAAGCGTTCGTCGTGATCAATACGGAAAGGATAGCCACCGCGCCCTACCGTTGCGCCGGCCCCCGCGGACTGCGGCGGGAAAAACCGGGCAGAAACAGAGGACATCGTGACAAACGCGCTGAAATTGTGAAGATTGGGAACATCGACCCGTAACGCCACGCCCGGGATCTTGGAATTGTGCCAGTCGATGGGGAACGTGATAGGTGTGTTGCCCAGGGTACTGAAGTCAAACGCATTGTGTTGGTACTTCCAGATGTAATCGCCGCTGAAAACGAAGTTCTTGCCGAAGGCCTGTTGCAGCCCGGCATGGAATTCGTTACGGAACCCTGGTTCCAGGGTTCCCGAAACCCCCGGCGTGCAGGCCAGCAATGGCGCCAACACTGCGTTTGTGCATCCTGAGCTGGAAAGTACAAGATTTTCATTGAATGGCGTTTCCAGCGTCCTCGCGTAGGAGGCGCGCAGCACGGTATTGGTAGCTTTGACGCTGTAACTGAGGCCGATCCTTGGTTCCGCCTGGCTGGCAACGGCGAGACCATGGTAGAGATCCCCACGCATCCCGATATTGAACAGCCAATTCCCTGCCTTGATCTGATCCTGAAGATAGAGGGCGAGTTCCTTGACGTCGGTGTGGCCGAAATAGTGGTAGTAGCTGCCGGCACGGGTCAAATCGTATGGAGCCAGCAAAGCATTGTAAGTACCCGCGGGATTAACCGCCGGGTCGTTGGAAGCCAGCCCAGCCGCAACACATTGTGCTGGATCTGAGAAGCCAGGCTGTGGAGTGTTTTCGAAAAGGTTGTTAACGCAAGGCGCATTCAGCGTCGCACCCACCAGGCCTAGTTGGTCATTCTCTCGCAGGAAGGTATGCGAGTAGAACACGCCACCCTTGATATTGTTTCTGCCGCGTACGTACGAGAGATCTGTGCGCAGACCTGCATTCGTCAACGTTCGGTATTGCGCGATCGACGACGTCTGCAGATTAGCGGGCCCCAGGTCGGCCAGAGGGTTTTCGCTCGGGTAGTAATTGTAGGCATCTCGACGGATATAGGCGCCGAAGTTGAACACCGCGTTGGCGCCGACCACGCGCGTGTAACTGGGAGAAACATCGAACGTCTCAATCTTCGAGTGTTGATCGGTATTGCCGACACTGCCAAACACCGGATTCGCGGAGGCGCCCTGACTCAGCACGTTCTGCACGTTCAGATTGTCGTAAGCATTCGGCGTCTGAAACCAGGAGCGGCTGTAGTTCAAATTCAGATGCAGTGAATCCACAGGGGTGAACTGGTAGTCTGCGCGATCAAACGCATTCACCTCATTCCCCTTGGCATGGAAGACTTTAAACTCTGGCGGATCGAGAAAGCGTCCGGTATTCAGGGCATCGATCTCGATGAAGTTGCCCCAGTTCTGACCGCCGTACGCCAGGTCAAAGGCACCGGTCGATGAGCCAAACGATCCATAGGAACTGCTGATACTGCCCGTTGGGCGGGTCACCCCTTGACCCGATCGCGTGGTTACCTGGATCACCAGGCTGGTCTTACCGCCAAACTCGGCCGGGGGTGCGCCTGAAATAACCTCGAGCGACTGAATGGAATTAGAAGGGATCTGGTTGGAGAAAACCTTGCTCTGCTGATCGGTAATTGGCTGGCCGTCGACGGAAAACGAATTCGAAGCGTGATCCCCAAGTCCGTGGAACATGCCGTTGGAATCCGCAGCGACGCCCGGGGACGCCAACGTGACCAGAGAACTTACGGAAGAAGACTGGCTTTCCAAGGGCAATTTCTGAAAGAGATTTCGATCCACGTCTGTGTGAAGCGTGGTGTCGTTTTCAACAAGGTCGCCGCCACCTTCGACCGTGACCGTGCTCGAAGCGGCTCCTATCGTGAGGGCAATGTTCACCGTCACAGGAACTGTCGAGCGAACTTCGACGTCTTGCGCAGAGGAATTAAAGCCTGGCGCATCCACGCTCATGTGGTACGGGTTCGGTGGCAAATTGTTGAACTGGAAGTGCCCCGCGCTGTCGCTTCGCGCGCTCCGCTGCAACTGGCTCACCGGGTTCCTGATCGTGATGGTGGCTCCCGGAATCACGGCGCCACTCGGATCGGTCACCGTGCCCACCACAGTGCCGGCGTTGCCGGAGGTCTGGGCGTTCAGAGTAACGGAGAAAACAAATCCAAATAGAAAGGAAAGTAATACGACCAAGCGCCGCACGGGTGTGCGCATATAGAAGCCTCCAGTTGGGTGTGGTGGGTTCGACTACGTATTAAGCGAACGCAACAACCATGGGCGGAGGCCGGGTGAAGAGAGAGAAAACGCAGAATCGCTTGCGCCGCGGTGCCACCGATGAAGTGATGACCAGAGCGACCAAACGAATCGAGTGCGACAAGATTTGGGGAACGGGTACCTGCACACCAGCGTGCGCCACGTGGCAAAGTGCGCAGTCGGATTGCACTGCCTGCCCAGCAGAGTGCGTATGTAACACCTGCACGGTACCGGCAAGGGCGATAAGTGCACAGCACAGTAGCCCCAGAGCCACCCAAATCGCATGTCGTGTTTTCCGATTTAGGCGGAACCCTGGCATAAAATCTACGCGAGCCCCGCGAGGTCGCTCTGCCGCCCCTTTAGGGAAAAGCAGTCACCCGTATGTAACAACCCTGTCGCGGTTTGGGCCCAGACTGCCACTCAACGATTATAACCGACAGCTTACGAGCCACTGGCTGTTTGCGGGACACCGCAACCTGAACACCTGCAATATCTGAATAATAGAAAGCCGAGTCAAAGGGCCCTAGCTAGCCACTGGCGGGTTACGCGACGTCCGTCCTGATCTGAGCCTGCTTGCATCGGCAGCGAAGCTCGGTTCCAGACTAGCCCAGCGAACTCAACTCGCCGCCAGGTCTCGATCCTTGCTCTCGCGAATGCTTAGCAACCCAATGAGTGTGATTGCCGCCGAAGCGGAAAGATAATACCCCACAAACTGCAGACCGTAAGTTCGCGCCAGCCAGGTGGCGATATACGGCGCAAGGGACGCGCCAAGAATGCCGGCGAAACTGAAAGCCAGTGAACTGCCCGTGTATCTTACAGCCGTCGGAAACAGTTCAGAGATCACCGTGCCGAGTGGACCGTACGTGATGCCCATGAGCGACAACCCGAGCACCATCATGCCAATAGCACCGGCCATGCCGGAAAGGAACATTGGGGCCAACACAAGCCCAAACACAGCGATCGCTACCGTGACCCCCAGCATCACACGCCGCCGGCCACTTTCTGCCAGCAGCGCGGAGAGAGGGATGAACAGAGCAAAGAAGCAAATCCCGAAAAGTTGAATTTGCAGAAATGTGCCACGGCTGTACTTGAGTACGGTCGTTCCCCACGAAAGCGCAAATACCGTCATCAGGTAGAACAGAACAAACGTGGCCAGACTCACCAGGATGCCCTTGACCAGAGCTCCGGGATAGTCACGCAGCACCGACAACAACGGCACTTTTACCTGCAGACCGCGACTATGCGCCTCGCGAAACACGGGAGTCTCCGTGATGGTCAAACGGACATACAAACCCAGAAAGACCAGCACCGCACTAGCCAGAAACGGGAGCCGCCAGCCAAAAGCAAAAAACTGCTCATCCGTCAGGATCCGCGAGAGCAACAGAAACGTACCGCCCGACAGCAGAAAGCCGGCCGGAGCCCCCAATTGTGGAAACATGCCATACCAGGCGCGCTTGTTGGGTGGCGCGTTCTCGATCGCCAGCAAAACTGCGCCCCCCCACTCCCCGCCCAGGCCCAGCCCCTGACCGAAGCGGCAGAGGGCCAGCAGCAAAGGCGCAGCCAGCCCGATGGTATGGAAGGTGGGCAACGCGCCAATCGCCACCGTGGAGAGGCCCATGGTCGACAGGGCGATCACCAGCGTAGTCTTGCGCCCGACCCGGTCGCCGAAGTGGCCAAACAATGCTGAGCCAACCGGCCGCGCCAAAAATGCGATGCCAAAGGTCGCCAGCGACTCAAGCGTGGCGGTCGCCGGATCAGCCCGGGAGAAAAACAGCCGCGGAAACACCAGCACCGCCGCAGTAGCGTAAATATAAAAATCGAAAAACTCGATGGTGGTGCCAATGAGACTGGCGAACAGAACCTGGCCGGGACTATTTATCCGCCTGCCGGTAGTGATGGGCATCGAACTCATCCACACTCCGCTTCTTATATGATTTTGCACGGCGCTGATTACAGATGAATACTACCCGAAGGAGCAATTCTATGAGCCAGGCTCAAGCCATATCCGCAGCATCTGCAGGAACCATCACCCTGGGCGGCGACCTGACCGTCAATCGCCTTGGCTACGGAGCCATGCGCATCACTGGCAAAGGCATCTGGGGTCCGCCCACGGATAAAGACGCAGCCCTCGCCACACTGCGCCGCGCTGTCGAGTTGGGCGTCAACTTCATCGATACCGCAGACTCGTACGGCCCCTATGTCTCGGAAGAACTGATCGCCGAGGCACTCTACCCCTACCCCGCAGGGGTAATCGTCGCGACCAAGGGAGGTTGGGAGCGAGTCGGCCCCATGCAGTGGACGCACAACGCCAGCCCGAAACATCTCACAGAAGCAGTGGAAGGCAGCTTGAAGCGCCTGCGGCTGGATCGCATCGACGTGTACCAGCTGCACGTTCCCGACCCCGCCGTCTCTTACGATGCCTCGATGGAAACGCTGGCCAGCCTGCGCGAGCAGGGCAAGATACGTCATGTCGCTCTCTCCAACGTGACGCAGGAACACATCGAGCGTGGCCGCAAGATCGTGCCCATTGTTTCGGTGCAAAATCGCTACAGCTTCGCCGACCGGGAGTGGGACTACGTGGTCAGGTATTGCGAGCAGCACGAGATTGCCTTCCTGCCCTGGGCGCCCCTGGGCCAGAACCGCAAGGCTCACGAAGTACTGGAAAAGGTCGCGAAGGACCTGGGCGCAACCACGCTGCAAACCGCGTTGGCATGGTTGCTGATGCGTTCGAAAATCATTCTTCCCATTCCAGGCACCTCCTCCGCGGCGCACGTAGAGGAAAACATAGCGGCGGCAGGCCTGGAACTTCCCGCGGCAGCCTTCAAAGAACTTTCCGACGTGAATCCAGCTCCCGTAAGCTATCGCGGATGAAAACCTACCGCATCGCGACCGTGCCCGGCGATGGCATCGGAAAAGAAGTGATTCCCGCCGGGCGGCAGGTGCTGGCAGCACTCGCCGGCCGCGAGTTTCAATTCGAGTTCGAAAACTTCGATTGGGGTGGAGACTACTACCGGGAGCACGGCGCCATGATGCCGGCTGACGGGCTTGACGCTTTGCGCCGCCACGACGCTATCCTGTTCGGTTCGGCGGGGGACCCGCACATCGCCGATCACATCACCTTGTGGGGCCTGCGGCTGAAGATTTGCCAGGGTCTCGATCAATACGCCAATGTGCGGCCCTCGCGCATACTGCCTGGCATCGATGCGCCGCTGAAACGATGCAAGCCAGAGGACCTGGACTGGGTGATCGTCCGTGAGAACACTGAGGGCGAGTACTCCGGCGTGGGCGGCCGGATGCACCAGGGTCACCCACTTGAGGTAGCGACGGATCTTTCCCTGATGACCCGAGCCGGGGTGGAGCGAATTCACCGCTTTGCCTTCAGGCTGGCGCAATCCCGTCCGCGAAAACTGCTCACCGTGGTGACCAAAAGCAACGCCCAGCGCCACGCGATGGTCATGTGGGATGAGGTTGCCGTGGTGGTGGCCGCTGAGTTCCCTGACGTCACCTGGGATAAGGAACTGGTCGACGCGGCGACCGCCCGGATGGTGAATCGCCCGGCATCTCTCGACACCATCGTGGCGACAAATCTCCACGCCGACATTCTGAGTGATCTTGCAGCCGCGCTGGCCGGCAGCCTCGGCATTGCGCCCACGGCCAACATCAACCCCGAACGCATGTATCCGTCGATGTTTGAGCCGATTCACGGGTCAGCCTTCGACATCATGGGCAAGGGCTGGGCGAATCCCATCGGCACTTTCTGGTCAGTGGTGATGCTGCTGCAGCACCTGGATGAGTTCGGGGCCGCCGCACGGCTCATGCGAGCCATCGAAAGCGTAACCGCCAATCCGGCGCTTCACACGCGAGACCTGGGCGGGACGGCAAGCACCGTTGAAGTAACAGATGCAGTGTGCGCAATGGTATCCCGCGCCTCGCCGCCGAGCGATTGAGCGGTTAAGCCACGTTTAAGCCACACGGTTGAGCCGATATCCCGCCTCAAGCTGATCACCCGCGCCTGACCTCCGGTCACGCTTACTTGGTAAGCGTGACGGGGATTGTAAGTGTCTGCACAGCAGCCGGTGAAGTCGCCGTGATCAACGCGTTGTAGGTACCGAGCACGCTGGTGCTGCCACCAGGAGAGGTCGATCCGGAAATCGCGTTGCCCGCGCCGCAACCGATCGAGACGTTCACCAGAAAAAGCGTGGTCAGGATGCACATGCCCAGGCTACGCTGCAGGCGTCGTCGCTGCCATAACAGGAAGACGCCAAACAAACCGCTGGGCACCATGAGAAAGCCCGCGATCGAGGCGGAGACCGGCTTTGACACGCTCGCCGAAGCCGGCAACCCGATAGTGAGCGTAGTCGCTTGCGCGATGCTGCTGGCGCTGCCAGTAATGCTTGCGGGCGAAAACGAACACGTGGAACCGTTCGGCAAACCGGTGCATTTAAACGTAACGGTCCCGGTAAAGCCGTCCGCGGAAAAGACGGACAGGGTCACCGGCATACTCTGTCCGGCAGTCAGAGACAGGGTCTTCGGATTGGAAGAGAGCTGAAAGTCCAGCCCGCCACTCACGCTCTCCAACAGAGCAGTGGAGGTGCTGGCAAGATCGTTCACATCACCCGAGTACACCGCCGTGAGTGTGTGCGGTCCGTTCGAAAGCTGAACGGAGTAGCTCGCCATGCCTGTCGAGTTGATCGTAACGGCCGCCAGCGAGGTCGAGCCATCCAGGAACTGGACGCTTCCAGTGGCTGTGCCCCCAGCAATCGAAGTGACAATCGCCGATAACGTGACTGATCCGGCGATCGTGGCATTGATTGCGGTCAGGGTGGTCGTGGTACTGGCCTGGTTAACCAGGAGCGTCACCTTGCCGGTTTCTGGCGTGGTGGCGCCCCTGGGCAAGAAGGTAACCGTGAGTGTTTGCGGGCCCGCGCCCAGCACGGCGCCAGCGGCTGGCTTGTACGTGAACGTGCCATCCAGAGAAGAGCTTGCATTCAGTTGCGCCGCGGTCAATGGGGTACCGTAGACGATCGCAGCAGGGGTCGGCCAAACGATATCCGTGCCCGCGGTTCCGGCCCCACCAGGAGTAATGGTCAAGGCCGCAGCCGTTAACTGCGGCTTGTAGTTGCCCAGGCGATTCTTCGGGTCAGCCAGCACCGGCGTAATCGCGTTCGGCCCGGTGCTGTAGGTACCAGCCGGTGTGGTGGCGCTTGCCTGCGATACATAGGTCGCAGTGATACCGTCACTGTTCACCACGCCGGTGAGCGTCCCGGTAAAGGCCGGGTTGGTGTCGCCGAATGCCCGGGTGGCAGGGTCCGCGGCGGCGCTCAATGCCACTGGTATGACCGTCAACGTGGCTCCCAGCGTTTGCGCCGCATAGTTGGTATCCCCGGCGTAGTTGAAGTTCACTGAGTGGGTGGCCACGGTCAATCCGGTTGGGGCAGTGAAAGTCGCCGTGCCGCCGCTGACCGAGGCAGTCAGTGGCGCGAGGTTATCAATCACCAGCGTTGCCGTCCCGGCCGGCGCCGCGAAGCCCGTGCCGCTCAACCCCGCCAGGGTAAAGACGATGGGCGCCGCTGTCCCATAGTTCACCGCCAGGGGAGCACCCGCAACTGCTACAGTGGCGTTTGCTTTCTGAACAGCAAGCGATATCGTGGCAGACGACGCCGCGTAGCTTGGGCTGCTCGCCAGGCGGATCACAATCGCGTGATTGCCACCGCTCAACAAACCCACCGGGATCTGGTACTGGTTGGCGCCCACAGAGGTCACCGTCAAGCCTTGCCCGCCATCCAACTGTGCGCTGAGCAAGCCGATCGGAATGGGGCTGGTCGGCACCGGCGCCAGCGAGAAGCTAACCGTTCCCTGCTGCCCGTAGCTGTAGGAGTAGCCCGGCGCAGCAGTGGCGACGATCGCTTCGGCGATGTTGGACTGCTGACCCTGCTTATCGACGATCGTCGTCACCGTGGCCGCAGGGAGTGTCTGCCCGCTCGCCGCAGCCGTCGCGCTCACTACCGCAGACGCCTGGCCACCGCTATTGAACGTCAGGCCGGTTGCCGGATAGATCGCCGTCACCATCACCGCTCCGCTGCCCGAAGCAGGGATAGTGGCGAAGTTACAGGTGTAAGCCAAGGCGGCAGCGGAGCACGTAGCGGCAGCACCCGTGCTCGAACCTGTGATGATCACGCCCGCAGCCGGAAGAGTCACGGTGATTGAGGCAGCCGATTCATCAGTGCTGGTGCGGTTGTTGATCGCCGCCGTGTACGTCACTTCCGTGGTGCCCCCGGATCCACCCGAATCGGTGCTGCTGGTCGCCGCGATCACGGTGGACGGATTTTGCGACAGGGTAAAAGAAGGCGTGGTCACGGGTGTGCCCCCGCTTAGAGCAAATTGCAATCCGGACAACAATTGCTGCTTGGAAGCGCTGACCGGCGTAGCGCCATACGTGCCATTCAGCAGGCCGTACCGGTCTTCTCCATTCAAAGCCCAGTAGGTCCAGTTCAACGAAGGATTCGCGCCAAGGAATTGCACCAGGCCGGAGAACCACTGGCCCTGCGACCCTGAACCGCTCGCCTGTATCGCAGCATCGTCATTGGTTGTGCCAAACTCACCCACCCATACAGGAGCGATGCCGTTCAGGCTGATGTACGCCCAGTAAGAAGTCCAGGTACTCACCAGGCTGTCGTAGGTAGTGCTGCCGTTGAACCAGGCCTGCGTTGACTCCAGCGGGCCGTAGTCATGAGCGGAGTACACCAGTTGGTTAGCCACGCTCAACTGCACGGGCGAAGCTTGCACTCCCTGCAAATTGCCTCCCCAGAAATAGTAATGGCCGTTGTACGCGTCCGTGCCTTCCACAAACACCAGCAGTTTGGGGTTGATGGCCAGCACAGCATTGCCGGCACGTTCCGCGGCCAGGTGCCAATCGTTCGCCGTAGTACCGCAATCCCAGCATGCGCCCCCACTCGTCGCATTGTGCGGCTCATTGCGCAGATCCATGCCGATCACGGCGGTGTTGTTCTGATAGCGGGTGGCGAGCATTTGCCAGTCGCTGATCCAGGCACTTTCAGGGTAGGCCTGGGTGTACCAAAGGCCGCTCGCCTCGGCGCTGTTACCCGCTTCAGACCGGTGATCATCAAGGATGACGCGCAACCCGATCTGCCCGGCGTAAGCAATCATGGCGTCCATGATCTGAAGCGAATCCAAACCCTTCAGGTCACTATTGATCGGGCCACTGGCATTGCTGAACTGAATGCTCGAAGGAACGATGGGCGACTCGACCATCTGGTTCGAGTAAGGCAATCGAATGGTGTTGTATCCATTCGCCTGAATGGTCCCGAGTATCGTCTTGTAATCCTGGCTGGCGAGCCCATGCGCGACTTCGTCCGCGGTCTCAAAGCCGTACCAATTGACGCCGGCGATGCGAACGGGCTGATTGTTCGCGTCCAGGATCTTGCTCCCGCTGGTATGCCAGTAACCCGTGCCAGGCGCAGCCGACGCAGTACCGCCGGCGATCATCGCCAACGCGCCCAGCGCACAAGACACAGCAATTCTCACGATTCTCAACAGCATGGATCCCTCCAGGGCGCCGGGGCTACGCCGGTAATCTAAGCTGGCCGCGAGGACACACCGCTCCCCCGACTGCCATTTGACTTTTCTCTAACCAGTTACTCATCACGTCCAGACCTCTGAGGGGACCACCCGGCAGGGTGGAAGGTCTGGCCGCGGTCAGGGCACAATCAGCGGCCTGACCTTATGTTCGTCAAACAGGCCCGTAGGGCCGCCTTCCACATCCACCTGCGGTCGCTGCATGTACTTCACCGAGATACCCGCGGTGCGGTCCTGGTAGTCATGGGCGTTATTCACACCCACAAAACCACTTATGTACCAATGCTCATCAAAGCGGTAGGCAAGGTTCGCATCGAGGTTGTAGTTAGCCGCCAGGTTCGACTGGGCGGTGGGCACTGTATCTGTCTCTACCAGCGAACCTGGGAGCGCGGTTCCCTCATAGAAGCTCTGCACGCCCAGGCTGCCCTTCAGCGTGTAAACAAAGTGGTTGAGCGCATGCGCCTCCCAGGAGAAAGGAGCATTCAGCAGCACGTAGGAATTGGGGCTGAAATAGCCTCCCTGCCCATAGGTGAAGTAACGCTGGTTCTGCGCATAGTGCAGGCCAGTGAGATTGGCGCCCATCTTGAAAACGCCAAACGGATTGCTGTAGATGGTCCAGTAAGCGCCGGTTGAACCGGATATCCGGCTATTGTTGTTCACATTCGTGCCGGTCAGTTGAGCGCCACCGCCGCTCACATAGAACCCTTCCCTGGCGTCCCCCAGGTTCAGGGTGCCTTCGGCTCCCGTGGCAACCACACCGCCCCAGATCTTTCCTGTGACCGGATCCTTCTCACCCGCATACGAAAGCATGGTTTCTTTCACCTGCTCCCGATAGGCGCGGAAGGTAAGCGGAAAGTTGCTGGGGTGTACTGCAAAGTTGCCCAGCAGATGCGAGACATAAAACGTGCTGGGGGAGAAGCCCACGCTGCCGTCAACCAGGCGGGTAGCCAACTGCACTTCTGCTCCCACGCCCGACTGATAGTGGCTCTGGCCAATGAGAGGCGCGCCCGAAGTGCCGAAGTTATAGTTGGAAGTGCCGTCCGGCGCGCCCGCCGACAACAGGACCGGCATCGCGCGTATCGTCAAACGCGCAGTCTCACCCAGCACAGTGCTGGTTTCAAAATTAGCTTCCATGCGAGTCAGCTGGTCGAAACCCGCCTGCCCACTGCGACTGCCAAGTTGCGTTTCGCCGCCCATCCAGGCGCTATACCGGCTCGCCAGGCCATCCAGTTCGGCCTGCGCTTGCATCGCCGGTCCGAGCATCACCGGGCGTGCCTGGGGCGCGCCGGTGGATCCTGGCGCCGTCGTCATGCTTGCCTCCGGCGCGTACTCTGTACCACGCGCGACCGGCGCGTACACCGTAAGACTGGCATTTGTCACCGTTGGTGTATTCACTGTCCGGCTGCTGTCATCCTGCGTGTCTGCCTGCGCATCCTGCGGCTGTTCGGCGGCGGATTGCTGATACGCTGCCGGCGGTGGCGGCCCATCATTCAACGGAACAGTCCAGCGGCTGGTCTGCGGCGGATGGAAGGCGATCGGGCGAGTTGTGGCTGCCGGGGGTGGATTCTTGCGCACCAACCACGGACTGGGTTGTTCGTTCGTTTCGGTTGCATCCTCGCTGCTCGGGTGCTGGGTCACAGGCATTGCACTGATCGCGTCCTGCAGTGACTCACTGGCAGGCGGCGCGGCCGGTGCGGGTGGAGCAAATGAGTCCTGCGGCGCAAGCATGCGAGCCAGCGCATCCCCCGCCGATACGGCTGAAGGAGCAAGTGTGTTGCCGTTTGAGGAAAGTTGCTGCGTCAGTTTGATCTGCGAGCTGTTGGCCACTACCTTGCGCCAGTAAACCGCAGCCATATGGTTGTCACCCGTGCTCTCTTCGAACTGGGCCGCCGCCGTCAACAATTGCGGATCATTCGGAAACTGTTGCAAACCGTCCAGAAGCCATTGCCGCCCGGCCTCTTTCTGGTGGGCAGAAGCAGCCGCCGTCACGGCTCCGGAGTAATCGGTAGCCGTGGCCTTCGCCCAGTTGATCTCCTCGTAAAGAGCAAAGGCACGCTTACCTTCACCATTGCGAATGTAATAGCCGGCAGTCGCCCGGCGGATCTCTCCGCTCGCAGGGTAGGCCTGCGACGCCATCTCCAGGATCGCCAGAGCCTGCTTGTTGTTGCCCGCCTTCTCTTCCCTGTCCGCCTTGCGTACGCTCCAGGCCGCCCACAGATCGCCGGTCTGTTGCTTCTGTCCCGGTGTCAGGTCAGAGCGGCGGCCAAGCTCAGCAAGCGTGGTGGCCAGCCTGCCTTCGTCTCCCGCATTCAGCAACAACCACGCATACTGAGATTCGACGGCGTAGGGTGCATCGTTGGTGCCGGGCTGATAATGCGCCAACACGCGAGACATCGTCTCCAGCGCCAGCTGATTGTGGCCGGTGCCGCTGTAAACCGAGGCCAGCGTCTGCAAGTAGCCAAGATCCTGGTCCAGTGCCTGCGCGGCTTCCACCGGCAGTTGCTGCACCTGCGTCAGCGCCGCCTGGTCCTGGTTGGCCTGGTGCAGCGAGGCGATCACGCCCTTCCATGCATCACTGTCCAGCGGCGAGCGCTTGAGGATCTTGATGTAGGTCTTATAGGCATTGTCGGCGCTGCCCTCGGCGAGTAACAGCGAGGCGTTCTGCGTTTCTACGCGATTTGCCTTTTTGCTATCGCCCTGTGTCTCGCTTTTCGCCTGGGCCAGCAGGTTCGATGCCGTGCTGTATTGCTTCATGGCTTGATGTGTGTCCGCCAGCATCACTACGAAATCGACGTCCCGCGTTGCTTCCTGGTACACGGTGGAGGGCATACGGTCCGCGGCCGTCAGGGCCATCTGGTCGCGTCCGGCAGCGTGCTCATCCCGTATCAGCAACTTCCATGCCTCCACATTGTCCGGGGAGATACGAATCACATCAAACGCCAGGCGCGCAGAACCGCGCGGGTTATTCAGCGCGATCAGCTGGGCGCAGCGAAGCTGGGCCGCCGTGCGCTTGTCTTGCTGAGGCATCTCGGCTAATTGCGCCAGTAATCGCTTCCCTTCACCCTCATTGCCCACGTTCATCTGCGCCGCCGCTATTACTGCGGTATAGGTGGGATCAGCCTCCAGCTTTACTGCGGTTTCCGGCGTAATGTAGGGCTGGTCCGCAATCACCTCTTTGCTGTGATTTGATTGCACCAGCGCATCGAACCACGCAATCCAACCCTGCGGGCGGTCCTGTTGCATCCTGACCGCCTGCTCAAACAAGGGGAGGGCTTTATCCGGGCGATTCTGCTGCATCAGCACGCCGGCCTGCCCCTGGACAGCTTCCGGACCATTTGGCTTGATGCTGTGGGCCAGGTCGAAGGCGCTCAGCGCTTGCGTGAACTGCTCACTTTCGAGCGCGTGATTGCCCTGTTGCATCGCTCTGTAATAACGCGCATCCACCAGCGAGGCGGTCAGCTCAGCCGGATGAAAGCCAGCCGCCTCGGCCTGCTCGAAGTGGTCCGCGGCCGCGGCAAACTCCTGCTGCTGCATGTTCACATAGCCCATGCCGGCCAGTGCCTTGCCTCGCTGTCCCGGGATGGCAAGCAGCGGCTCAAACAGATGCAACGCCTGTTGCAGATCCCCCTTGGCTAAAGCGGCGTAGGCTGCTCCCTGCTCTACCTCTCCCGGTACGGCAGTTCGCGCCGGCCGCGCCGGTTGTGCGCCGTGCACCCGCGCTGCTAACTGCTCGTCTGGATATCGCGCCAGGTACTCGGGCGCAGTTTCCGCGGCGGGTCCATTCGGGCTCCACAAGATCGCCTGCTTCCACGCGGATCTCGCTTGTTCCTTCTGCTCCGCCGTACCATGAAGGCCGGCCAGCAGCTTGATACCTTCTACCCGCGTGCGTGCATCGTAGGTGAGCACCCGGCCTAAAGCCAGTTGGTAGGTCGGGTTCGCCGGATACTGCTTATACAGGTCACGCAAACCGCTGATCGCCTGCGGTAACTCCGCGGGAACGGCTGCCTGTGTCTCGTAATACGAAACCGCATAAGTGCCAAAAGGGGTCGCGCCATGAAACGCCTTACGGTACGCGGTCAACGCTTCCTGGTAATGATGCTGCGAGGCTAACCTGGCGGCCAATTCGAAATCAGCACTGCCGCCTGCCGGTACATGCGTCACCGGTATCTGCGCCAGGCGCGGGTCGCCCGGCTTTACGCTTCGCAGCAGCGAACGGTAGTGGTCCGCTTTTACGCTGTCTCCCGTGCTCTGGTAATAGCTGGCCAGGCTAGCCAGGGCGTCCGGCTCCGTCGGATTCACCAGCAACACCTGCCGCCACGCTGCCGCCGCCAAATCATGTCTGCCTTGCCCGTCGAGTGTGCGGGCGCGCTGAATTAATACATCAGCAGCGCTTTGTTGCGCTTGCACCGAGGTAACAGCGACACACGGAGCCAACAGAAGAAGACCGAAAGCTATCTCAGATTTGGCAAACATACCTGCCTCCATTCCTTACCCGCTACGCGAGTAAGCCAATCCTGCATAAAGTCATTAAGTTCAACCAGCGTTGTGGAGCGGCGCCTCGCCCACAGGCCTGGCCCCGTCCCTTTCCTGCGACCCGCCGGAGAGTGGCTCTAATCCGAGCCGCTCTTTTATCCGCATGCCCAGCCAATGCTTCGTCCAGGCGGCCAGTAAGGCCAGCACGATGAAAAGCAACAGCGTCAGGCTGAGTACATGCCGGGGCAGCCAGTAACCGAACGCGCGATACCAGGGCAGATCTCCCGATCCGTACGTCACCGTGCTCAGGTGATAGCTCGTGAACTTACCCGTGCTCCACAAGCTGACCGTGCCATCGATGCCTTCGAGCGGCATAGTCGTCAGCAGCGCAGAAGCAAGCCCGGGCAACGCGGCACGATCGCGCCCCGCGATCAGCACCAGGCTGCGGCCACCCGCAAATGGAGAAGCGATTCCTTCGACCAGTCCATCGGGGTTCACGCGGGTTGTATCGTTCAGATCTTTCCAGGCGCCCGGGTTCTGCCGCAGCACCCAGTCCGCCAGCAGAGCGAGCCGCGCCCGCAAACTGAGGCCTGGCGAACCATCACTGTACGTAAGCGGCAGGTGGGCTGCGATCTCAGGAGTGTTCGCCAGATCGGCAAATGTCTCGAGCAGCAGCAGATCCTTTTTACCCACCTGGGATGCCTGTGCTGCCGAAGCAACGGTTACCCCTAGCGCCGGATAGCCCGTCTGCGCGCCGAAATAGCCCATCAAATCCAGGTAGAGTGCGGTGGCCTCCGGGGGCGTCCCCGCAGGCAGCAGCACCGCGGTCTCGCTCAGGTCGGCCATGCGGGTAAATGGAAAGCCGGCTTTGGCAAACAATTGCAGGTTGGGCAGCTCGGTGTAATGCACCGCACCGTTGAGATCGAGGTAAGACGACTTGAGGATCTGCGCGGTGGAATTCCCGCTCGCGGGCGCGCACGGATCAGAACCCGCCGGCACGAAGAAGAACTGTAACTCCAGAGTGTTGGCGTAGGTAGCCACCGGCCCGTCTGCCAGGGAAAGATCTGCGGTTTGCGGCTGGGCAGCCGCCACCAGAGGCATACCGCTGACCCACACACCATTCAGGTTCGCGGCGACATTAGAAGACCTGGCCAGCTCGGGTGACTCCACGGCGTAAGCAAGGTGCAAATACATGTTCTGCAGCACGCCGAAGTTGTAGTCCGGCGCCAGGTGCATGTAGACCGTCACCGGGGCCTGCCCGTTGGTCCGGCGCTCTGCGGGCGGCACCAGGCTGTCGAGACTTACGCGATTGTCATGGATCCAGCGAGGCGCATCGTTGGGCGCGCGCGCCAAAAATGAGAGGGCTTCAGTCAATCGCGCGCTGCTCCCAGCCATTTTCAGATGGCCGGTGGCGAGCGCCTGCGCCACTGCCAAAAGATCAATGCCGGCCTGCCCCCGTACCACCAACAGCTTGCCGTACGGGTCCCGCGGATTCACCTGGAGCGATATAGACGGCTGGCTGCCGTCCGGAGCAGCGTCCATCTGCTCAGAGCCTAAGCTTTCCGATCCGGCAAGAAACAGGATCGCATTCCCCAGCGGCAGCTCACCCACCCGCGTTCCAAAGCGAATGCCACTGTCATCGGCCAGCGATCCGAACCAGGAGGCAAGCACACCGGCGCTTTCGAGCGTGGGCTCGTCCGGCACGTGCGCAAAGACCACGGGCAAGGTAACCGGTTGATTGGCCAGGTGTTCGAGGAAGGGTTGCGGCAGTGACGCCAGCTCGCTTGCCAGCACCAGCGGCTGCGCCTGGAGCACCACCCGGCTGGCAGGATCAATACGAAACCATGGCGGGCTCTTTTGATCGGGCAAAGCGCACGCCGCACTTCCCTGCCCGGCCAATTGGATCGTAAGCTGATTTCTCGCCGTCAGAAGATCCGGAGGAAGCGGTACCACCACCTCGCCTGCTCCCGCTTCGCGCTCTTCCTCGGTCGGCGTCACCGAAGCCAGTGCCGAGTCATTCAGGCGGAGTTCGGCATAGGTGTAGCCTTCTGGGGCATTCTTCGGAATCCGATATCTTAGCTCCAGCCTGCCGCCCCGGATCAGCCAGCTCTGAGGCGTGGCAAACCTGAGCACCTGGCGGCTCCCTGGCTGCTCAAGCAGTAGATCGTCTTTCGCGTTGGCAAGCGAGCCCAGAGTGAAGGCGCGCTCCACCACATCCGGCGGTGCCGGCTTTGCTGATCGCGTGGTGCTTGCGTGGGCCTTCCAAACCACAAGCATAAGCACTGCCAGCACCACTGAGGTGATGACCACGGCACGCACCGGCTTGAGCGAGCCCGCCGCCAGCGGGGTGCTCTTGTGCGAACGGCCGAACATCAACTTCCAGAACCCGCTCAAGGACGAGCCCAGAACGCTGAGCAGGCTGCGCAGCGGATGATCAGTTGCGTAGCTCTCATCCCACGCAAGCCAGCGGTCGGCTCGGGAGTACAACACGCGGGTCAGCAGCTTCTCCTGCGGCAACGACATCTCGGCGAATTGAATTTGCAGGCGACCCTCTTTGCCGCCGATGACCACTCCGCGCAGTTGTTCCTCGTCGCTTTCTTCCGGGAATTCGATGACTACCCGTTCGCCTACAGGCCACGAACCCTCCACCCTTGCAGCTAAGCCGCCGGTCGATAGATCGGTGGTGATGCCCTCCACGGTTTCACCATGCGCCTGCAGCACCAGTGGAACCTGGCAGGCCACGCGCACAGAATGCCGCCGTTGCCGCTCCTCGGCACACACTCCTAAAGCAACGCCCAGCGTTACCACGTTGAAGAGCGCCCAGAACACGTTCATGGCAATCGTGCCGGTGTGGCCATGATCCCAGTAGAGGTAGCGAGGAACCGCCATTCCCAGGCCAGCCAGGTTGAGAGCCAGCAGAACCAGGAACGGAATGGACAAACGCAGGCTGAAGTACCCGTGCTCCTGGGCGCCGCCTTTGTCCGTCACATTGAAGCTGCCGCTTTTGGGGTTGATCAAAGCGAACAGGGTTGGCAGCAGAATGTAAGGGGACAACACCGTCTCGTAAATTTCGTTCCAGAACGAAAACCGCTTGCTGCCCTGGATGCGAGAATTCGTCATGGTCGTCAACACCAGGTGAGGGCCGGCGAATGCAAGAATCGCCAGCCAGTACCCGGGCACGTTCGACAAGCCGAACAAAAGGTACAAGAGAGGAGCAGTCAGAAAGATAAGTCGCGGCAGCGCATAGAGGAAATGCAGTGTCGCGTTGAAGTAGCACAGGCGTTGCGCAAGCGTGAGTCCGCCGGCGAACAAAGGGTTGTCAACGCGCAGAATCTGGATCATCCCGCGTGCCCAGCGAACTCGCTGCTTCACATGGCGCCCGAGTGTCTCTGTGGCCAACCCGGCAGCTTGCGGAATGTTGATATAGGCCGTATTCCATTGCGCTTTCTGCATGCGCAGCGACGTATGCGCGTCTTCAGTTACGGTCTCCTGCGCAATCCCGCCGATCGAGTCCAGGCTGCTACGCCGAAGCACCGCGCACGAGCCGCAAAAGAATGTCGCGTTCCAAAGATCGTTGGCATCCTGCACGATTCCGTAGAACAAGCTGCCTTCATTCGGCACCTTGCGGAACTTGCCCAGGTTCCGCTCGAAGGGATCGGGAGAATAGAAATGATGCGGCGTTTGCAACATGCCCAGCTTTGCATCCTGCAGGAACCAGCCAACGGAAATCTGCAGGAATGAACGCGTGGGGATGTGGTCACAATCAAAGATGGTGACAAACTCGCCATTGCTTTGGCGTAATGCGTTGTTCAGATTCCCGGCTTTAGCGCCGGAGTGTTCTGCGCGTGCGATGTAGCGTACGCCCACCTCTGCAGCAAAGCGGCGGAACGAGCCGCGAGCGCCGTCATCCAAAATGATGATGTTCAGCTTGTCCGCGGGCCAATCCATCTGCATGGCGGCGAGCACGGTATAACGCACCACATCCAGCGATTCATGGAACGTGGGGATCAGCACGTCGACCACCGGCCACGTCTCAACATCCTCGGGCATCAGGATGGGTGGGCGACGCAAGGGTGCGACCGTCTGAAAGAACCCTAATACCAGGATGACGAACGTGTAGAACTCGGCCGCCAGCAGGATAATCATCAGTACCGCTGCCGCAATGCTCACGTGAGCCCAGGGACTATGCAGGTAACTCCATAGAGTGGCCGCGCGCCAATACGCGTACCGGGTGGTTGCGCACAGGCAGAGCAACACCAACATGATGGTGGCTGCTTGCCCCTGCTTTTTGCGGGCCACCAGGAAGGCGAGCGCGACCATGGCAGCACCAAATACCGCCTGCTGCTGCCACGTCATGGGTATCAACGCCACCAGTGCCAGAACACACCCCGTGAACGGTAGAAAAAGCCATGGAAACAATCGGTAAACGAGTGATCCCCGGGCGACAGGGGATCCTGTGCGCCTTCGCAAATCGCTGGTCATGCTATCTCTGCCTTCTCCGTCGAGGAGCCCGCGCCCACCATCAAATGCTTCTCCATCCATTCAGCAAATTGCTCGAAGTCCCTGGTTACCGGCGCTTGCGGCGCGTGGTCGAGTACGGTCATACCCAGCGAAAGCGCCTCAGGCACGTACTCTGATTCACGCAGGGCAATGGGGGCCAGACGGCCTTCCAGCAACTTCTCGAGGTGGGTCCGAATTTCACGATGCAACGCTTTCGCTTCATCAAAGCGGTTGAGGACAAAATGCGTGTGGCTTGGGTTCTCGTCCGTACTCCTGGAGAACGCTTCTACCTGCGCGATGCTGGCCAGTGACTGTACGTCGGGGACAAGGGGAACAACAATCTGGCAGACGCCGTGGAGCGCACCTCTGCCCGAAGTTCCGTGGAATGTGGGCAGATCGAGCAAAGTCAGTACTGATTCGGCCTGCAACTGCTCCAGCCACGCCACGGTCGCGGGTTGGGGCGGATCCGTGGAGGGAGCAACGACCAGCGTCATCTGATAACCGGCCCGGCGAGCATTGGGATACACCGTCTGCAAGCCGCCGGCACCTTGCCGTTCCAGGCTGAAATAGTACGGGATGATGCTGTCTGCGCACCGATCAGCGAGCAATACATTCGCCAGGCGGGAGGATAGGAAGCGCGCGATGGTGGCACAGAGGGTCGTCTTGCCCACCCCACCCGCACACGAAGCAAAAGCGACCGCTACTCCCGATCCGGGCGCCAATCGGGGGCGCGATGAATCGATGCGGAGGCGGCTGTTCACCTCGAAGATAGAATGCAGAGCGCGCCGCGTATTATTGTGCGCAGGCGGCTGCCCTAATGCTGCAGGTTCTGCTACAGTGACGGGCACTTTTTCCCGGTCGGTCACCTGCGCAATCTTTTGGGAGGTGAACGTACGATAACTTCTGTTGCCCACCGTCGCTTTATCCAGCAACGCTCGCAGATCATCCGCCGGCGGCTTTGAATCGGGTGATCGGGAACTACTCACACACACCTCCCGGTGTCTTGCTTCGGGCGCAAGCCACCCAACGAACACACGCAGAGCGCAGCACTCGAGGGAGAGAGAATCTGCGGCAGTTCAGCGCACTGTCAAACCATTCCTGCGGCTACACAAGCGCAGAGACGCTTGTGTAAAGGTTGAGTGAATAAGCGGTAAACCAAACAACAGCTACTTAATGGAGGGGCCCTAGGAGGGGGAGAATCGACATAACATCGTAAGCAGGGGGGCTCACGAAACACTTGGTATTACGACTTCAATAACATCGAATGGCTAGAGCCTAGCACAGGCAATCCTGGATTCGAAAGTTTTTTTCATTTTAAAATTATGCCAAACCGCAGAACGCACCTCTCTTAGCGCCTATTTCCGAGACCGCAGCACTCTGCCCGGCCACGGCTGCGATTAGGTCTGACGGACCCATAACGGCAATCCAACCACCCTGCGACTGAAAAATTTTAGCTTCCGATCCCATTTGACTGGGTGCCGCCTCCCGTGATGACCGGAATACGCTACTGCACCTCCGCACGTGTACTTAGTAACTGCCGTGGATAGTTACCGCAGAGACTCTCGCGATACCGGCCTGTCGTAAAATGCCCATATGCAGCGTCGCACCCTCCTGCGGTATTTAGGCCTTTGCGGCGGAGCCGCAGCATTTGCCGGTGAAGGAAACATGCTTGGCGAGTTTGCGCTCGCCGACAGAAGTTTTGTGGCCTTTAACCAGTGTGGTTACCTTCCTGACCGGGTGAAGGTTGCTACCGTACAAGTGGAAGACACAGCAGACCGGTCATTCCAGATTGTCTCGGAACGCACCGGCGGGCCGGTCTTTGAAGGCCGCTTTACGCCCTCCTCCGAGGATGCTGCTTCCGGCGACCGGGTTTCGCTCGCGGATTTTTCTGCGTTGCGCGAGCCTGGCTCGTATCGCATCGTCTCGCAAGGTATCCGCAGCGAACCTTTCGTGATCCGCAAAGATGCGTATCTCACCCCGCTCGCGTTGTCGATACGGGCCTTCTATGGCCAGCGCTGTGGCTGCGCAGTCGATCTGGGCGACGGTTACCACCACGCCTCCTGTCATGCAGACGCGGCTTATCACCCCACCTCCGGGCGCTCCGGTGTCACCGGTAATCATGGTGGCTGGCACGATGCCGGCGACTATGGCCGCTACGTCGTTAATAGTGGCATCACTACCGGAACACTCTTGTGGGCCTGGGAATTGTATTCCCCGATGCTTGGCACGTTGTCATTACATATCCCTGAGTCGGGAGGTAAGCTTCCCGACTACCTGGCAGAAGTTCGCTGGAACCTGGAGTGGATGCTTTCCCTGCAGGACGGAACTGGCGGCGTATGGCACAAGCAGACCAGCGAGCGATTCTGCGGCATGATCATGCCTGAAGACGATCACCTAACCAGTTACGTGATTGGAACCGGAAAGGCGCCCTTTCAAAGTACCTGCGCCACTGCCGGTCTCGCGGCGGTCATGGCGATTGCTGCGCGGTGCTACAGTGCGTACGACGCAGATTTTTCTGCCCGCTGCCTGGGCGCGGCCAAACATGCCTGGAGCTGGGCAGTCGCCCATCCCGACGTGGTATTCGTCAATCCTCCAGGCATCACTACCGGTTCGTACGAGGACCGGCACTGCGGGGATGAAGTTCTTTGGGCCTCGGCCGAACTCTGGCGCACCACGGGCGATCACCAGTATGAGCAGGCCTTTCTTGAAGGCGCCAAGGCGCTCTCACCGGAAACCGCTATCACCGCCCCTTCCTGGAACGACGTGGCGCCCTTCGCGTATTGGACCTATGCACTGGCCGATCGCAAGCCCGCTGCCGCACTGCGCACCCGCATCCTCGTACAGACCGGAGCCGCGGCCGACGCCCTTCTGAAACAGCGTAAAGCCAATGGTTATGGCAACACACTCGCCGCAGCGGATTACATTTGGGGTTCTAACGGCGTGGCCGCCAATCAGTCACTGCTGCTGTTACTTTCACATCGCCTGCAACCCGATGCGGAAAAGTATGACGCCGCGCTCGACAACCTGCACTACCTGCTCGGTCGCAACTGCTTTGCTGTGTCCTGGGTCACGCACGTGGGGAGCAATCCCTTCATGCATCCTCATCATCGACCCAGCACGGCGGATAATCTCGCTGCGCCCTGGCCCGGCTTATTGTCCGGCGGGCCAAACGCAAAACCCGGCGATGCGGTAGCGAAAGCTCTCACCAAGGCGCCGCCCATGCGCATGTGGGTCGACGATGCAGCCGCTTATTCGCTCAACGAGGTCGCGATCAATTGGAACGCGCCATTGGTCTTTCTTCTGGCGGCGGCGAACGCTGCGGCATGATCGCGGAGTGACCCGGTCTTAGCTAGCCCGCAAAAACACGTCGTGGCACAGCAAAAATTAATCTAACGTGCAAGGCCACAAGCCAAAACACAGTAACAGGCTCACCGCTCCTTTCAACCTGTCCCACCAATCAGTACTGGTGAGAAATGCAGGCTAGTCGCGGACGAGAGCGCATTTCTCACCGCCTGTTCCGTAACC
>CAZZVD010000039.1:0-27748 GCA_964657465.1 uncultured Acetobacteraceae bacterium
ATGACAAAGGGGGGAAAGGTCCGTGACTTTGAGAAAGGGGCTGCACTCGGGATGCAAGGGGGCGGCGCTCGGGATGACAAAAGGACTACGCTGGCCTTTGCTCCGTGCGGTGGTCCTTCCCTGCGAAACGGCCGCAGGGCTTCCTCTACCGAGAGCGCACGGGAGATAATCGATAGAGGAGAGATCGCGTGACGGTAGAAAGCATGCAGGAACTGGAGAACCGCGGCTGGTCTGCGCTTCCGGCTGAATACCGCATGCCCGAAACACGCCCCACTGTGGAGCAGGCACAAGCCTACTGCCGCCGCCTCGCCACCACTCACTACGAGAACTTCCACGTAGCCTCCTGGTTCCTCCCGGCCCGCTTCCGCCCCCACTTCCACAGCATCTACGCCTACTGCCGCATCGCCGACGATCTGGGGGACGAAGTAGGCAACCGCGAACAATCGTTGGCCCTCCTGGACCTCTGGGGAAGGGAACTCGACGCCTGCTACCGGGGCGAAGCCCATCACCCGGTCTTCGTCGCCCTGGCAGAAACCATCCGCCACTGTGACATTCCGCAAAAGCCCTTCGCCGACCTGCTGGCCGCCTTCCGTCAGGACCAGACGGTAGCCCGCTACCGCACCATGGACGACGTGCTCGACTACTGTCTCTACTCCGCCAACCCTGTCGGCCGCCTGGTGCTGTATGCCTGCGGCTACCGCTCGCCAGAAATGTTCCACCTATCCGACTACACCTGCACCGCTCTGCAGTTGGCTAACTTTTGGCAGGATATGAGCGCAGACTACAACCGCGGCCGCATTTACCTACCCCTGCAGGATATGGAGCGCTTCGGTGTAGACGAGGCCACGATCGCCAGGCGCGAAGCCACGCCAGACTTTCGTGAGCTCATGCACTACGAAGTCGACTACACCAACCAGCTATTCGCCAAAGGACTGCCCCTGATCCAGCAAGTTGATCGCGAACTGGCTGTGGACCTCGACCTATTCAGCCGTGGCGGTCTGGAGATTCTGCATGCTATCGAACGGCAGCACTACGATGTCCTGTCGCACCGCCCTGTCATATCCAAGCCGCGCAAACTCGCGCTCCTGCTGCGCGCGCTCACGGGTAAACTCCTGCCCTCCCTGGCACGAGGAAGGCGGCCGGAGTGACCGTTGAGGCGGCATACGCCGTCTGCCGTTCCATTGCCCGCAAAAAAGCAAAAAACTTCTACTACGCCTTCGTCGCTCTCCCCGCCAAGAAGCGAGACGCCATCTGTGCCGTGTACGCGTTCATGCGCAAGGCCGATGACCTCTCCGACGATGAGCAAGTCTCCGTGCCCGATCGCCGCATCGCGCTTGCCAGCTGGATGGAGACCTGGCATCAGGCAGCGGCCGGCGGCCCTACTGAGGACCCCGTCTTCATCGCCCTGGCGGATGCGCAGAAGCGCTTCGGCATAACGTCACAGTTACTAGATCAATTAGTCGAGGGCACGGCGACCGACCTCGAACCGCAGTCCGGCTCGTATGATACCTTTACCGATCTCTATCGGTACTGCTACCTGGTCGCCTCTGTCGTGGGCCTGGTCTGCATCCGCATCTTCGGCTACCAGGATCCTCGAGCCGAAAAGCTGGCGGAAGAAACCGGCATCGCGTTCCAACTCACGAATATCCTGCGCGACGTGCGGGAAGACGCAGAGCGTGGCCGCCTCTATCTGCCGCTCGAAGACCTGCAGCGATGCGGGGTAACGGCGCAATCGATGACGGCACTCTCGAGCGGCCGGCATCTAACGCCACAACAGCGGGAGGTGCTTGCCCTGCAAGCAGAGCGAGCCAGCCAATACTACAAATCGGCAGAAGCCCTGTTGCCACTGATTTCGCCCGATAGCCGGGCCGCTCTTTGGGTGTTGGTCACGATCTACCACCGTTTATTGCGGCATATTGAACAACATAACTATGACGTCTTCTCGCAGCGGATTGCCGTGCCCGCGTATGAGAAGCTGAGCATATTGGGAGCCGGCATCTTCAAGACGCTGGCGCAGGGTGTGTCGGCCTGACAGCAGCGAACAACAACCGATCAGTCGTGGTGGTGGGCGGGGGCATCGCGGGCCTGTCGGCCGCATGTGCCCTGGCAGACGCAGGCTTCCACGTGCGTTTGCTTGAGAAGCGCCGCTACCTCGGCGGACGCGCCTCGTCCTACGAGCACCCCGGCACCGGCGAGGTCATCGACAACTGCCAGCACGTGCTACTCGGCAATTGCGTCAACCTGATCGATCTGTATCAGCGATTGGGTGTGAGCGATGCGATTCGCTGGTTTGACCGGTTGACGTTTATTGAGCCAGGTGGCCGCCAGAGTGTCTTGACGCCGTCGTTTCTGCCCGCGCCATTCCACTCCATGCCGGCCTTCCTGCGCGCCTCTGCCTTTTCCTTCTCTGACAAACTGGCCATCGGCCGGGGCATGAGCGCATTCATCGCCGGTACCCCACCCGATTCGGAAGAAAACTTTGCTCACTGGCTCACGCGCCACGGCCAGACTGCCAATGCTATCGAGCGTTTCTGGAAGCCGGTTCTGGTGAGTGCGTTGAACGAAGATCCGGAATGCATGTCCGTGCGCTACGCCGGGCAGGTCATCCGCAAGTCGTTGCTGCTATCCCCGGGAGCCAGTCGCATGGGTGTCCCCACGATTCCGTTGAGCGAACTGTACGGCCGCGCCATCGAGTACATCGAGAGGCGAGGAGGGCAAGTCGAGTTGAACGCTGCCCCCGACTCCTTCGTGTGGTCAGAGGCCGTGCAGCAATGGACAGTGAGTGTGCGCGGTCAAAGCTTCCTCTGCGATGCCGTGGTTCTGGCGCTGGCTTTCGAAGGCGTTAGCAAGCTGCTGCCCCTGTTGCCGCAAAACGAGGCAGCGGCGTCCCTGCAAAATGATCTGCAACAGTTCGGGCACTCACCGATTACCGGCATTCATCTGTGGTTCGATCGGGAAGTGACCGATCTGGAGCATGCGATCCTGCTCGACAGCACGATACAGTGGATGTTTCATAAGTCTCGCCTGCAGCCGGAGAAGCGGCGTGGTGAGCCGGGCAGCTACCTGGAGCTGGTAGTGAGCGCATCGAAGTCCATGGTCGAAATGCAGCGTCAGCCAATTATCGATCTCGCGCTCAAGGAGCTGGCCGAGTTTTTTCCGCTGGTGAAGCAGGCCAAATTGCTCAAAGCCGCGGTGGTGAAAGAAGTGCGTGCCACCTATTCCATTCGGCCGCAGCTTGATTTGCTGCGCCCGGCGGCAGTGAGTCCCTGGCCGCGCATCCTGCTGGCGGGTGACTGGACGGCGACCGGCTGGCCAGCGACCATGGAAGGCGCGGTGCGTAGCGGCTATATTGCTGCCGAAGCAGTGGCAGCCGCCACAGGCGCAAAGACCGGATTTCTCAAGCCCGAACTCGCCGCCACAGGCCTCATGCGTCTGTTCCCCAGCTAGTTAATTGATAGTCATTCCTTAGCTGTCAACAAAATGGGAATCACCTACCCCACCAAGAGCTCTCTTCCTATTCCACCCCGCCCCAGGGATGACAAGTTGGGGCTGATGACGTTGGCCGGCAGTGCCAGCGGCGTGAAGCAAACACCGGCGGAAGCCCGCATATCTCACCGTCTGTTCCGTAACCAACGCCGGGTGCCCCACATCTCGCTCGTTTTTCGCGAGATGTGGGATTCCACAGCTATCGACGGGCCACTCTCTGGTGCCAACATGTCTCGATCGATAGTCACATACACCTCGACAGTTAGAGGGCAGAGGTTCGGGGAATCCCACATCTCGCAAAATACGAGCGAGATGTGGGGCACCCGTCATCGGTTACGGAATAGGCAGGAGAAAGGTGCACAGCAGATCCCTCGCCTGCGCTCGTGGATGACAAGTTGGGGCTGATGACGTTGGCCGGCAGTGCCAGCGGCGGGAAGCCCGCATACGCTTGTCGCTCAAACGCCACACGCGGATGTTCCCCAGCTAGTCATTGAATAGTCATTCCTTAGTCACTCTGCCAGCAAGCGCTGGCCCGGCGGATACACTGGCACCTAAGGAGACTTACATGCTGCAACGCTTTATCGTGCCGGGTGCGCCCAAACCACAAGGCCCGTACGTCACCGCAGTACGCGCGGGCGATCTGCTATTTCTTTCCGGTCAGGGTCCGGTTGACCCGGCCACTGGCGTCATGCAATCCGAGGCCACCGTGCAGGAGCAAACCAGGCTCGTGTTGCGAAACCTGCAGACTGCACTGCAAGGCTGCGGAGCCGACCTGCAGGATGTGGTGAAGTGCTCCGTCTTCCTGCTCGACGTCAACGACTTCAGCGCGATGAACGAAGTGTATGCCGAGGTCTTTGGCGACGCGAAGCCAGCTCGCACCACGGTAGGCGCAGGCATGGTGGCTCCAGGCATGAAGGTCGAGATCGAGTGTGTCGCCTACAAGCCTCTGGGCTGATGCCGGAGAGTGATGCGAAGACTGTAAAGCCGAGCCGTTCTTAATATCTGAGCAACGCAACCCCGCAACAGACAAAGACCGCCGCCAGCCACCGGCGGCGGTCAACGTTCTCGTGCAGCAACCACCTGGCCGCAATCGCATTCGTCACAAACGTAAGCGAGCCGGCAGCCGGGGCAATCAGGCTCACGTCTGCGTGGCTCAGCGAAAACAGCAGAGAGAAAAAGCTGAGCGCCATGCACAGAGCGCCGCCCAGAAAGCGGCCTTCGGAAACCACCGCCCGTGCCGCCCCGGAGAGCCCCTGTTCCGCCTTGATCTGATCCAGGTCGCCCAGAGAACGCATGGCCGAGGCGATCAACACATCCCCTGCGGTCGCGGTCAACACAATCGCGGCAATCATTGTTACGGTCGCGGTTATGGTCGCGGAGCTTGCCGTCACGCTCATCGGGTTTCGGAAGCTGCAGCGGCAGGAGGCGTATAGGCGGGTCCCTGCGTCACGAAACCAACGCCGGCCGTAATCAGCGCAATCCCCACCCAGCGCGCGGTGGAGATTTGCTCATGGAGCCAGAACCTGGAGAGAAACGCGATGCCCACGTAGGCCAGCGAAGTCGCCGGCAGCACGAACGTGAGATCGGCCCAGGAAAGCGCCGTGAGATACGAAGCAAAAAAGACCAGCAGGAGCAGCACGCCCAAAAACACCCAGGGAGTACCGAGCGCCGATACCAGGGTACCCGGATGCGCCAAAGACACCGGCCCGACGCGCTTCATCCCAATCGCCAGCGAGGTGTCACCGAACGCTGAAGCCAATGTGACCACGGCAAGCACCAGGTATCTTTGCGGCGTCATCGTGGGCGGCGTCATCGTGGAGCGATTCATCACTGGGCAGATGCGAAATGGCCTGGTTGGGATAGCTTCCAGATCCTCAAACGAAAGGGACAGCAAGATGCTGTCCCTCTCCGCAATGCAGATGGCAATTGCAATTTAAGCGCCGGCGTTAAGCGCAGCCGCAGGTGTCTTGGCAGCTTTTTTGCCGTCAGAGACCACCTTGTTGCGTTGCGCGCGAAGCTTCATGAAAGCCTTGGCTTCGACATAGAGCCGTCCGACATCCCGGTTGACGATGGCCTTGCTCACAATGCGCCACGCAGCCTTGGGACGGAAGTAGTACTCGTCATAGAACCGATGGACCATCTCGAGCACATAATCCTTGGGCAAGCCGGGATACTCGATGTGCGCCAACTGATGTCCACCTTCGTCGACCATGGCGCCATTGTTGATGAATCCATTCTCCGCGGCGAAGTCGTAGAACTCCGTGCCAGGGTAGGCATGAGCGATGGAAACCTGGATGGTCTCCACATCCAACGCTTTGGCGAAGTTGATCGTGTTGCGGATCGACTCTTTCGTCTCTCCGGGCAAGCCGAGAATGAAGTCACCGTGAATGGTAAGACCAAGCTCGTGACAATCGCGGGCAAAGTCACGCGCCCTCTCGACGGTCGCGCCCTTCTTGATGTTCTTCAGGATCTGCGGGTCGCCTGATTCAAAGCCGACGATCAACAACCGGCAACCAGCTTCACGCATAGCCTTCAATGTTTCGCGATCCGTCGTCACGCGCGACGTGCACGACCAGGTCAGCTTCAGGGGCTTCAACTTGGCGCACAATTCAACCGTACGTGCCTTCTGAATGTTGAATGTATCGTCGTCGAAAAAGAATTCCTTCACTTCCGGAAACAGTTCCTTGGCATGCGCCATTTCGGCCGCCACGTCATCCGTAGAACGCTTGCGCCACGCATGACCGCTCAGCGTCTGTGGCCACAGGCAGAAGGTGCACTGTGCCGGGCATCCGCGAGTCGAATAAAGCGACACATACGGATACAGCAGGAACGGTACGTTGTATTTCGTGACATCGATGTCGCGCTTGTACACATCGGTGACCCACGGCATCTGGTCCAGGTTATCTACCTGCGGCCGGTCGGGATTGTGGACCACGGTGCCGTCTTGCAGATAGCTGATGCCCAGGATCTCTGGCAAGGGCTTGCCGTTAGCAAACTCGACCACCGAGAAATCAAACTCACGCCGGCAAACAAAATCGATAGCCGCGCACTCGTGGAGCGCCTTATCGGGCGAGGTCGTCACCGGGGGGCCAACAAAGGTGATCTTGATGGAAGGGTTGGCGCGCTTGATCGCTTCTGCCAGCTTCTGGTCGCCGGTCCAGCCGGGCGTGCTGGTAAAGAGCACAAGAAATTCGTAGCCCTTGGCGATCTCAATCGTTTCGGTAGCGGATACGTGATGCGGAGGGGCATCCAGCATACGCGAGCCCTCCAACATGCCGGCTGGGTACGCAAGCCAGACGGGGTACCAATACGACTCAATCTCGCGCGTAGCGGGCCAACGGGAACTGGCGCCACCATCAAAATTTTCAAATGAAGGAGGGTTTAAGAGTAACGTTTTTAGCGGCATAGGCTCAACTTCCAGTCTAACAGCACCCGAGTGCTGAAATGACACAACTGTACCCGAAAGGGGTACCAGCACATTGGATGGGCTAAATACTGGGACGGTGCAACGAATAGCCCAAATAAACCATCAGCTTACGACCACCGGGTGCCCCATATCTCACGACGTTTGGTCGGGAGATGTGGGGATTCAGTACCCGCAACCGGCAACCCTCGCCCTACCACCGACCTGAGGGCCAACCCGCAAACCCGTCAGGGAGAAGGGGGGACCTCCTTGGCCCACTCTTCAATACGACCCAGGGCACGCAGGAGAGACAAACGAGTTTGCGTAAGCTGAAACCGGGTCTCGAGCATATCGATAAACCGCCCACGCTCCCCAA
Organism: uncultured Acetobacteraceae bacterium; assembly: GCA_964657465.1. Taxonomy (GTDB): domain Bacteria; phylum Acidobacteriota; class Terriglobia; order Terriglobales; family Acidobacteriaceae; genus PALSA-350. The sequence continues at coordinate 7,266 of CAZZVD010000039.1, forward strand.
TCCGAGCCGCCTGCTCGTCCTTTGGCAGCGGAGCCGGCGCACCAGGATTCCCACTGCCGCCTTGCAATTCCGTCGTGATCAGATCGAGCTGATCCTGCGACAACTGGCTCTGCAAATCCGCAACCTGCTCCTGTGCCGACAACTCGGAAAGACTCTTCCCCAATTGCAGGATCTGTTCATTCGTCTGATTGCGCAACTGGTCCGCCTGCGCGGTGGCGTCCGCCGCTTCAGCGCTCGAAGCCTTCGCCTTGGCCCGGCGGGTCGCGTCAAATAACGGCAGCGTGATCTGAATGCCGACATTGAAGTTATTGTGCTGAAATCGCAAATAGTACTCGTTGTAGTTATTGAACTTGGCATAGCGGTTATATTCCCCGCCAAATGCAAACGTCGGATGATTGTTCTGGCGCGCGTCCCCAAACGCCGTGTAGAGCTTGGACTGAGCCGAGGCGTACGCGGCTTTCACGCCACTGCTCGACTCCATCGCCGTGTTTTCGTTTCCACTTTCCTGTGAGGCGTCCGGCGCCGCAGGAATCGTTTGTGGTTCCGTGACGAGGTCGCCCGGGTGCAGCCCGGTCAGATGCGCCAGCCGCGCGCGGACCATGTCCACCTGGTCCACCAACTGCATCCTGCGCAGCGCCACCTGAGCCGCGGTCAGCCGTGCCTGCGTCTGCTCCACTTTGCGATCAAGCCCCGCCTGCACCCGCTCCGTCTCAATCTCCACCAGCTTTTGCGCATACCCGGTCTGCTGATCAAGCGCACTGATTTGTTGACCGAGGGTATTCAGCTCGATGTAGTCAGTCGCCGCGGTCAGAATCACCTGCTGCCGCGCATCCTTCAACTGCAACTGCGCCGCCAGCAAAGCCGCGCGCGTGGCGCGAATATAGTCCGGTTGAGAGAACGAGAAGGCCAGCGACTGAGCACTCACGCTGTAGATAGAAGGCTGGCCGACTGGAAAGCCATACGAATAGCCCAGGCTCGAGCCCACAGAAAAGCTGGGCTTGTAAGCCGCCACGCTTTCCATCTCACCCGCCTCGGCGCGTTGCACCTGGGCCGCTGCCTGGCGAACCTGGGTGCTGTTGCGCAAAGCCAGGTCGACCACGGTGTAGAAAGAAACCTGACCCTGCATCTCAGCATGCGCGAGCAACAGAACAAACCCCAACCACACGAACTTGCAAGCGCGCCTCACCGATACCGTTGACCCCTAATTTTCTGCAATTTGCATTCTACAGACCACCTCGCGCGCCTCAGCGCACAACGCGCACGGGCACGCCTTCGGAGAGGGGTGCGCCATTTGTGGACCCAAGCGCCACTGTGGTGTGGTCATTGATGCCGCTGACGATTTGCACCACCGTCAGATTGATGGCGCCCACTTCCACCGCAGCCCGCCGCAACGTGCCGTTCGAAACCACGTAGACATAGCGGCGCCCTCCTTCGATGTGCAGAGCCTCGCGCGGGACGGTGAGAGCATCGTGGACTTCGTGAGTCACCACCGTGACCACTACATTGGTATTCGGCAGCAGAATTCCATTTGCATCCACCACACTGATTAACACCTCGCCGACGTTGCGCGTGCCGTAAGTGATGATGGTCGATGGCAGGCGAGTGATTCGTCCGTGGAACCTCAGATCCGGCCGCGCGTCCCAAACGATGCTGACCGGATCGTTCAGTTTCAAATCCCCGATTTCCGGCTCGTCGAAGTAGGCCCGCACCTGCAATTTGGTCAGATCCGCAGCCTGCACGAGCTCCGCCCCCGGCTCGATATAGCCAAACCGCGTAGCAGGCAGCGAGAACACGGTAGCGTCAAACGGAGCGCGCACGTTCGACTGCGCAATCACCTGTTGGGCAGCAGCCCGGGCCGATTCCGCTTCGGCTACGCTGGCACTGGCCCGGCTCAGGTCCACGGCAGCAAACGGCTTCGCCTGCTGTTCCTGGAGCGCGTGCAGTGAGGCCTCGGCCACTTGCAGGCGGGTCTCGGCTTGGGTCACTTCGCTGGGGGCAGCGGCTCCCCTGGCGGCTAATTGCTGCACCACCGCGAGATCCTTAGCCGCCTGATCACGGTCGATTTTGGCTTTGGCCAGGTTGGCAGTAAACGTCAGCTGCTCCTGGTGTGAGCCGCCATTCTGCACCCCCTGGAGGCCCGCCTCGGCAGCCCGCAAGGCGGCTGTCGCCGCAGCCACCCGGGCACGCGCGTTGCTATCGTCCAGCGTTACCAGCAACTGATCCTTGCGCACATGTTGGCCCACATGGACCAGCACCGACGTCACCGTGGTGGCATCCGGCGCATGGGCTTCAAACGTGAGTTCGGGCTCAACCCGCCCGTTGGTGCTGCTTTCCTTGACCAGGTTCTGCACCTGGCTCTCGGCAACACGCACTGGCAGCTTCTCGCGCGTCAACCGGCGAACGCCGAAGAAAATGAGCACCAGGGCTATAGAGGCAGCAATCCAGAGCGCACCACTATTAAGTCTTTTTCGTCTTTCTTCTGCCATGCGTTCGGGACCGGAGTCAGTATATAAGACGCGCGACGTGCTGCCCCTGCGAGCTAATCAAAGCGGCTGGCTGGAAGCAACCCGGCCCTGCGCGGGGCCATACTGAGAGAGATGCACGTTTTCTACTGGATTCTGCTGCTGGATTGGCTCGTCGCCGGAGCCTGGCTGCTGTTGGTGCTGCAGTGGCGCTGGAATTTTCACCGCATCCCCGATTTGCTTGCCCGTGCCTCGCCGCAACCGGCAGTGGCCTTGCCCCTGCTGAGCGTGATCGTACCGGCCAGGAATGAGCAGGCCGCCATTGCCGCCACCCTGCGATCGCTGCTGGCAAGTCAAGGAATCAACCTGGAGATCGTTGCAGTCGACGACCGTTCCACTGATCAGACCGGGTTGATTATGGACGAGATTGCCGGCGAACCGGCCCACGGCCACACCACACTCACCGTGCTGCACGTGACCGATCTGCCCGCGGGCTGGCTGGGGAAAACCCACGCCATGGAGCTAGCGGCACAGCAGGCCAGGGGAGAATGGCTGCTCTTTACTGACGGCGATGTACTCTTTCGTCCTGACGCCTTATGGCAGTCCTTATTGTTTGCCATCGAAAGCAGTGCTGATCACATGGTGCTGGTGCCTACGGTTCTGCTGCGCACACCGGGCGAGCGGATGATGATCGCGTTTCTGCAGGTGGCGGCGCTGTGGGCAGTGCGTCTTTGGCGGGTGCCCAACCCCAGGGCCAAATGGGACTCGATTGGAGTAGGAGCCTTCAACCTGCTCCGCCGCGATGCCTATGAAGCCATCGGCGGTTGGAGAGCCTTACGGCTGGAGGTACTCGAAGACATGGCTCTCGGCCGCCTGATCAAAAAGAAAGGATTAGCGCAACGGGTCGCCCTGGGACGGGACCTGATCAGCGTACGTTGGGCCGAGGGCGCATTCGGCGTAGTCGAAAACCTGACCAAAAACCTTTTCGCCTTATTCTACTTCTGGCCGGCATTTCTCCTGGTCGGCGCGTTTACCGTGGCTCTCGGCACACTGCTCCCCATCGCCATGTGCTTTGTAGCGCTCTCCGGCTGTGGGCCAATGCTGGTAATGCTGCTCGCCTTGACGATCGCGTACCAGAAAGCCGGTGAGTACCAGCATTTCTCAACGTTTCAGTTGCTGCTGTACCCGGTGGCGAGCTGCCTGCTCATCTACGCCCTTTTGCGCTCCATGACGCTGGCGCTGTGGCGGGGCGGCATCTACTGGCGCGGCACGTTCTATCCGCTCAAGGAGCTGAGGAGAAAACTGAAGCCGACCTGAGAGGAGCCGAGTTTCCGCAGCATGCCATAGGTGGAGAGATGCCGGTCGGGTGCTGTGACTTCCCACATCTCCCGACTGGAAGACGTCGTCAGACATGGGGCACCCCACGTTGTTACCCTTCCCCGATTTCACAGCACTTGTTTGGAGGAACTACCGCACTTCAATCAACTGTTCTTCCCGTGACCCGGTGCCATAACGCGAGGCGACATAGTCATCGAGAATCTTCTTGAAGTCGTCGACGATCCCATCGCCGCGAAGCGTCGTCATCAGGCGGCCGTCGACGTACACCGGCGCTTTCGGGTCTTCAAACGTCCCTGGCAGCGAGATGCCGATGTTGGCATGCTTCGATTCGCCCGGCCCATTCACAATACAGCCCATCACTGCCAGTTTCATCTCTTCTACCCCGGGATAGCGCTCACGCCACACCGGCATGCTGTCGCGCACATACGCCTGGATGTCCTGTGTCAGCTCCTGGAAGTAGGTGCTGCTGGTGCGCCCGCACCCGGGGCATGCGGTCACCTGCGGAGCAAAACTGCGGATGCTCAGCGACTGCAGAACCTGTTGCGCCACCTGCACCTCCTCCGTGCGGTCGCCGCCCGGCTTGGGCGTCAGGGAAACCCGAATGGTATCGCCGATGCCCTTCAACAGCAGCGGCGCAAGCCCAGCCGTCGAAGCCACAATGCCTTTCATGCTCATGCCGGCCTCGGTGAGTCCGAGGTGCAGCGCATAGTCACACCGGGCTGCCAGCAGCTCGTACACTTCGATCAGGTCGCGTACGCCGCTCACCTTGGCGCTGAGGATGATCTGGTCACGGCGCAAACCATAACGCTCGGCCGCACGGGCGGAGTCAAGCGCGCTTACCAGCATGGCTTCCACCATCACATCGCGCGCCGGCAGGGGCTCTGCCAGCTTGGAATTCTCGTCCATCATGCGGGTCAGTAATGCCTGGTCGAGCGAGCCCCAGTTCACGCCGATGCGCACCGGCTTCTGATTTTCCACGGCGCATTCGATCATGGTGCGAAAGTTGTCGTCATCTTTGCGACCAATCGAAACATTGCCCGGATTGATGCGGTATTTCGCCAATGCGCGCGCGCACGCAGGATGCTTCTTCAACAAGAGGTGCCCGTTGTAGTGAAAATCGCCGACGATTGGCACATCGATCCCCAACCTGGCGAGCCCTTCGACAATCCTGGGAACCGCGTCCGCCGCGTCATCATTATTGACCGTCACGCGCACCAGTTCTGAACCCGCGGTGGCGAGTGCAGCCACCTGCTGGATCGTGCCCGGCACATCCGCCGTATCGGTGTTGGTCATGGACTGCACCACCACCGGCGCGGAAGACCCCACGCGCACATTGCCAACCGTGACCGTCACTGACTTCCTGCGTTCCATTTGCGGCATAAGTTCCTCATTCTTAGTTTACAACTCCCATCCCCGGTCCGGGTGGGGACAGTTCTCCGTACGGCCTGTCTTCTTTCCTTGACCAGGTTGGAATGGAAAAGAGCTGCAAGGGGGGACCTGTGAATTCCCACATCTCCCGACTGAAAAGCGTCGGTAGATACGGGGCACCCCAGGCTGTTACGGATCCGGATTTTAGAGCTAGTGAACCCCAACCGGCTTTTGCGTCCGTTTCCGCCAGGAACTGGCCTTCCCCTACTTACGAGAGCGCGATTTCTTGTCATACCGCGCCGCTGGTAACACACGATTCCAGGGAACCGGCGAAGCCAGAATCATCGAAGTGTTGGTCGAAACATACGGCATCATGGAGTCGATCACCTCTTCCATGTGGCGAACGTCCCGCACCGCGACCTGCACGATGAAGGATTCCGCCCCGGTCACGCGATGGCATTCCAACACTTCGGGCAGGCCGCGCACCACGGTGGCAAATTTAGCCAGCTTATCGCCCGCGACCGTCACGTGTACGAACGCCCGCATCGGCAGACCCACCTGCGCCGGATCCACCAGTGTCCGATACCCGAGGATCACCTGGCTTTCCTCCAGCCGCCGCACGCGCTCGATCACTGCCGGTGTCGATAGGCCCACCCGCCGGCCCAACTCGGCAAACGCGATGCGCGCATTCGCCTGCAGTTCCGCAAGTATCTCGCAATCAATTTCGTCGAGCGATGGATGCGTCAAGCCGGCCAATCGTGAGCTCCTGTGTCGCCGCGTGAGAGCGGGAAGCGGCAAACGTTTGCGGTAAACTGAGGCTATTGTCGCAGAATGACCCCGTAGCTCAGGTGGATAGAGCGACGGTTTCCTAAACCGCAGGTCGGAAGTTCGAGTCTTCCCGGGGTCACCACGTCAGCCTTCCCTTCAAGCCGAAGCCAGCTAGCACGGGTCCAAGCGCGATTCCAGTCACCGGCGTCTATGTACATGCGGCTCAAAGTAATGCGGGAGAGTACACGATTTTGATGCCGGTACGCTCGTGGCGCGCAGTCTGCGGGCTCCTCGTCTCGGTCTGCTTTCTCTGCTGCCAGGCCAACGCCGCGATTGTGCGCGGCACGGTCACCAACGCGGTCGGTATGCCCATTGTCCACGCCAACGTGGTCCTGCTGCAGAACGGGCAGATCCTGGCGCTGGCCATTAGCCGCACTGACGGCTCTTATCAGATCAGCAGCAGTGCCGCCGGCCGTTTCTACGTACTGATCTCCGCCAAAGGCTTCAAGCAGATCACCACCACCAGCTTCTACGCCGGGCCGGTCGATAGCCATCAGGAAGACATCGTGCTGGAATCCGAGCACGCCCAGCAGGAGCTCGTGCTTTCCGCCACCGGCCTCTTCCTGCCGGAAGCGCAGACGACCGCCGCCGTCACCGTGCAGCGTAGAACCGTCTTCCCCAATCGGACTGACCTCATCGACCCACTCCGCCAGGTGCCGGGCGCCTTTCTCGTGCGCCAGGGAGAGTACGGTGGGCTCGCCTCGTTGTTCCTGCGCGGAGGCCCTCCTGACACGAACCATGTCGAGGTGGAAGGGGCGCCCGTCGGCGACATCGGGGGCGCATTCAATTACAGCAATCTCGCGGCCGCCGGGGTTGCCGGGTTCGAGGTTTACCGCGGGCCCAACAGCGCGCTGTACGGCTCGGACGCTGCCTCCGGCGCAGTACTCGTAGGCGCACCCAGGGGCAGCACCGCCTTCCCCTCCTTCTTCTACGAAGGCGACGGGGGCACCTTCACCACTTTTCGCAATCAGGCGTCGCTCGGGGGCACCCGCGAAAAGTTTGATTACTATGGCGCCTTCGAAGCCTTCCAGAGCAATAACTCCGTGCCCCTGGATAAGTACCACGACGATACGGGAGCGGCGAACCTGGGCTACGCGTTAACCTCAGCGACCCAGCTCCGCATCATGGCACGCAACAGTGATGCGGCCACCGGCACACCGGGCCCTTTCAACTTCTTCGGCATAGCCGATGCCGGTAAGCGCGCCAACCAGGATATCTATCTCGGCGCATCGCTCGAGAACCGCACCTACGGCGGCTGGCATAACCTCGTCCGCTATGCCATGACCCGCAGGCGAGAGCAGGACATCAGCTTCTACCCCGCAGGCATCCAGTTCACCTCCTCAAGCAACTATTACGGTGACACTTCCGCGATCCGCGGAGCGAACGGGTACGAGGTAGCCGGGCAGGGCATTCTCAACTTCGCCGGCATCTACCCCAACACGATTGAACGGGTTAACAACCGCGATCAGTTTTTCTTTCAGAGCGACTACCCGTTTGCGCAGCACATTGTTGGGCTGTTCGCGTTTCGCTACAGCGATGAGCGCGGCGCGAAGAAGTCAACAGTCTTTGCGCTGGATCAAACGCTGGAGCGGCCCAACTACGATTACACCGGCCAGATTCAGGGTTCCTGGCGCACCCGAGTCCTGTATTCGCTCGGGGGTGGCGTCGAGAAGAACGGACTTTTCGGCGTGGTGGGAACGCCGCGTATCGGCCTCTCCTACTACCCCGTCCTGCCAGGGAATGGCCCGTTTCACGGCACGCGCATCCGCGCCAGCTTCGCCCGAGGCTACCAGGAGCCATCCCTCGACTCGCAATTCAGTTCGCTCTACGACTTTCTTGCCGGGCAACCAGGCGGGCAGCAGGCCATCCAGCAATTCCGCATCACGCCCATCGTGCAGCAGCAATCACGCACCTATGAGGGTGGTGTCGCGCAGAGCTTCCTGAGTGAGCGCGGGATGCTGCGAGTGGGCTACTTCCACACCCAGTACGGCAGGCAACTCGAACCCGTACCGGCGAGTGAAGTGCCGCTATTGCTACCGCAACTGAGCTCGATTGAACGACAGGGCCTGGAGAGCCTGATCAGCCAAGCCGGACCGCTGGATTTCAACTCCGGCGCATTTCGCGCCCAGGGTATCGAAAGCGATTTGGAGTACACCGTCTTTAGAACGCTGTTCCTGCGCGCTGGCTACACCTATCTCGATGCCGTGGTCAACCGGTCCTTCACCTCGGACGCGCTCACACCCGCGTTCAACACCGGCCTGCCGGGCCAGGCACCGCCAACATTCTCAAATATCCCGATCGGCGCCTTTACACCCTTGCGGGGTGCGCGGCCCTTCGAGCGTCCGCCCCACACCGGCTTCGCCGCCGTGAACTACAACGGTGAGCAATACACGGTTGGCTTCACCGCATCGTTCGCCACCCGCAGTGATGATTCGACCTTTCTCGCGGGCCGCGACGCAGCAGAAGGGAACTCGCTTCTCTTACCCAACCGGAATCTCGACTTCGGCTACACCAAGCTTGACCTGGGTGGCAGCTATCAATTTTTACCGGCGCTCGCCATCTACGCCCAGCTTGATAACCTGACCAGCAACAAACGCATAGGCCCCATTGGTTACCCTTCGCTGCCGTTTACTTTTCGCGTGGGTTTGCGCTTAGCCATCGGTCACGCCAAGAAGTAGAGGGCTCGGCTCACTGTGGAGCCGAGGGTTTGCCTCTGGTCCTATCCGGGTGTTCTTTATATGGGGAAGATGGTCGAGCAATCGGAAAATGATGGCCGGTCCATTGCTCCGAGGATCCGGCCGGATCACGACCCACGTTGTTGCCAATGCTTCGGATCGCGCTTGCCGTGGAAGCACGCCACTACAACAACGCGAGTTGCTTCTATGAGGAAGAACAGTCCATAAGGAAACTGAGGCACCCCTGCCCGTCGTATGTCCTGATCGACCAAAGCAAAGCGCAGCGGCACGGCTGCAATCTGGTTTACGGTTTCACTTACGGCATCAGCAAACCGCTCACCTAGCTCAAGGCGGATACCGTCATAGTAAGCGAGGGCCTCCCCCAGATCGGCCTCTGCTTCTGAGGACCATTCGACAGTCAGCCTCACCTGTTTTTCAGGAGGTCAGCTTGTACCTGCTCCCACGGGCGAACGGCAGAAGGGTCCTTGCGGTATCGCTCCACCCGGAGCTTAAGCTCCGCACTCAGTTCTGGGGTGATGGCAGAGGGATCGGATTCCAGACTTTCCCATAGCGCATCCAGCAGCTCGAACTTTTCAGCAGCCGACAACTTTTCGATGCTTTGGGGTAGGTGGCCCATTGCTCTTCATTAAAAGCCAGCCCGCGACAAAAATCCACTCTTTTACCAGCGCGGCAGTTACAGGGCACACTGAATTCAACGTCGTCCCGCGCGACAAAGCCTAACAACAAAATCGCTTGAAGGAACCTTGGCCGTTTGCAGCCATTCAGGGTTCGTAACCGAGCGCCAGTTGGGTGGAGAAACATCCCCAAAGACAAAGAGGCCACCCCAAAGGGTGGCCTCTCCGGGTAAAGCGTGCTGCTTAGTACATGTCGCCCATACCGCCGCTTGACCGCTTCTCTCTTGATGTGCAGGGCTTTCGGACAGCGGAGATCAATCTTCGGGTCTGAACTTGTCAATCGTGACGCCGGTTTGTACGGCACGCACCTTGCGGTATTGCGTGAAGATGACGGGCGTGCCGGGGCAAACGCGATCGGTTTGCGACTCAACCGGCGACCTGCTGTCGAAGGAGTGATTATCCGGAAAAGACACATACATCCCATCTTCCATGGGCGAGATTCCAAAAGTTGCCGGCGCGGTGTTGAAGTCTCCGAGTGTAGCGACGGTGACCGGAGCAAAATTGCCGGCCGCGGTCGGTGCAGCCGGGCACGGACCTTTCCTATAGGAGGCCTTCAGGGACAACACCGGCATCCGCAACGGAAAGCGGCAAGCCACACCGGTGACCTGGAGCGAGCCTCCGTATCTGGTGTGCTGCGAAGAGCAGGAGGCCAGATCCGGAACGGTGAAACTTCCCTCCGGCAGTGCCAATTGCCAGGACCGCGCCGGACGAGCCTGCGTGAGCGCGAAGTCAAGATGAAGGGTCAGCGGTAACGATTTCAGCCGCTCGTACTCTGACCGAGGAATGAGGAAGACGAGGGTGACGTATGTGAGCTGGCTCTCCGCCTCGGCGGCCTCAAACACCTCATGCCCCTGCTGCCAATGCAGATCGAGCGCTGTGCCATGCGCAGGCGTCAGCGTCGGGCGGAATGCGTTGAGCTGCCAGAGGTCGCCCGCGGCGACCGCCGAAGCTCGCAGCCTGACTTTGATGAAGGCCCATCTTTTCGACTCGATATTGCTGAAGCCGTTGCTTTCGGTCGCGCCCCATCTGCCTGCCGCAGCTCTGCTTGCTTCATCCTGCTCAAACGGAATGAGCCGGATGACCGAAGGATCTGCCGCCCCAGCTGGCCTGTAGACCCGGTCCATTGACACGCTGCGAACCCCGATCAAGTACGCCAGGAGAACGAGAACGGGTGTACTGCCAAGCAGCAGTCGGGCTACCAGAACACGCTTGCGGGCGTAGAGCAGCGCGATGGCTACGCCGCACGACAGAAGAGTGACGGCGACGGCAGCAAGCTCTCCATAGCGAACATAGTTGTATGGCGCAGGTCCATTGTTCCCTTGCGAGAAACCCACCAGGGGAAGGTATTCCAGACTCCTCCATGAGAGGAGGACGACCAAGGCGCCGAGCAGCATAAGCACCATCTGCGCGAGATTCGAGGTGAGCGCCGCCAGGCCAATGAGCGGAATGAAAAACAAAGAGATGAGCAGAAGCCGATAGAGAAGAGTTGCCAGGTAGGAGAGCGGATTGAAGCCCGCCTGCAGGAGAATCGCGAACTGCATCAACAGAAATGGAAGATACAGCAGCAAAGCGGCAAAAAACACTTTGGCGCCGAGCAATTTGGGCCACTCGAAAGGTCGCGTCATCCAGAATTGCCGGTCACCGACCAGAACTTCGCCGTGGATCAGCCGGGCGATCAACAAACCCCAACTCAAGAAAACAAGAGGTTTCAGCCAATCGCTGACTTCCTGGTACGAATTCCTTCCAAATGTGGGCCCAGTGAACCAGCTCTTCGAAACCACGCAGGCAAACAATGCTGCGGTGATGAGCGAAAGAAGAATTTCGATCTTCAGGCGGCGAACATCCTTGGCGAAAATGTGCAGGATTTGCTTCATAGCGCCACCTTCAAAGCATCTGTCTGAGCCACTCGCTCGCGGCTGCTTTGGCTTTTCGCGATGGCCACAAAAATGGCACGCAGCGACATGGGGTCGAAGGAAACGCCGCGCGCTTCAGGAAAAGCGTCGGCCACTGAGCGCTCGGTTGATGCGCCCTGGTACTGCGTGTGTACAAAGCGAACCGCCGCATCGGAGCTCTCAAGCTGGATCCAAGCGGCGGGAGTGTCGTGGCGCACTGCGGCCGCTTCCGGCAGCAAGACTGTGACCTCGCGAAAGCGCGCCGAGAGGGCGGTCATCTCCTCTGAGAACAGCAGGCGGCCTTCTTCGAGGTACCCCATGTGGCTGGCAAGGCTTTCTATCTCAGCCAGGTCGTGAGACGAGAGGAAGATTGTTGATTCGCTTGCTAGATCAAGCAGGCTGTCGATCAGCTCGTCGCGTACCAATGGATCGAGCCCGGAAAACGGTTCGTCAAGAACGATCAGACGGGGGCGGTAAGCAAGCGCACTCACGAATGCGGCTTTCATGCGCATGCCGCGTGAGAGCTGGTGCAACCGGCGCTTGAGCGGCAGATCGAACTGCGCCACCAGCCGCTCGGCCAAATCCCCGTCCCACTGCGGATAGAACGGCCTGCAAAATTCGAGCAAGGCGCCCACTGTCATCCACTCTGGTAGCTCCTGGTTTTCCGAAACGTAGCCGATGTTGCAAAAGCCTTTGCCGCCCAACCGGCTTGCATCTTTTTCCAGCACCTGCGCTGAGCCTGCACTGGGGCGAAGCATATTCATGAGCAGCTTGATCAGGGTGGTTTTTCCTGCTCCATTGCGGCCCACCAGCGCGAAAATTGCGCCTTCTGGTACAGCGAGACTCACACTGTCCAGTGCAACGGTGCGGCCAAAGCGCTTTCCAAGACCTGTTGTGCGAATTGCCAGACTCATCGTTTCTTCCTTTCTCCTTGCCGCGTGCCAGCGGGCTCAGCATCGCCACCGAGTTTGTTCCAGTGCGCGGTGAGCGCGGCCTGCACTTCGCCGGGCTCAATGCCCAGCCGTTTCGCTTCCACCACCAATTCCTCGATTTGCTGATCCAGCAGGTGGGTGCGTTCCCTGGCCGTAGCGTCGGGCAGACGCGCGACCACCGTGCCAATACCAGGATGCATTTCCAGCAAGCCCTCCGAGACCAGGTGAGCAACAATCTTCGCCGCTGTATTGGGATTGATCTTGAGTTCCTTGCTAAGCGAGCGGACTGAAGGGAATGTGTCGCCTGGACGCAACTGGCCGGCGACCATGGCCCGCGTAGCGGCATAGACGATCTGCTCGAAGAGCGAAACGCCCGGCCGGATTTGAACGCGAAACGGGATCACATGTGTACTATTACTTGCAGTACACTAAACGTCAATGGTAAATGTTGGGTTGGAGCGTAGCCTAGCGGAGGAGGCCGCAGTGCACCGATTGGAAAGCCAGTTAGACTTATTCCCACCACGGTCTTAAACGCATAGTGCACCAGTCCCAGGGACAACTGAACGCCCCTATCCGGGTCTGATGGAGAACTCGCTCTGACTCACGGCTTCGCAGGGGCACTGAGGCCGAACTGATGTTCGGTGATCACAAATTCACACTTTGCCGAACTAGCGGAACAAAATAAAATGCCATCACGCAGAATCCGCGCCTTGGAGTTCTTCGGTGACGCGCCAGGGAACTCAAGCCGGTTGATACTGGCACTCAGGGTCCGCAACTTTTCTGGCCCGGTGATTAATTCACTTTGGGTCACATGATTGGCTTCCACAGCAATTCGGAATGTACCTGATCCGGCTGCGCCCGGCGTCTTGGCTAGATGAAAGGTGCGCATCTCCTGCAGTGTTCGCGAAGCATCGGTGGTTCCACTTTTGACGCCCGCCTGGCGGAGGCGAAGCGCGTTCTTAGTTACCTCGTCCCGTGCATCCACATCGTTTGACGAACCATCCGCAGCCGCGGCCAACTCATTGATGGTGAGCGCCTCAGCCGGCTTGCCAAGCGCCTCGAGTGCTCGTGCCAGGTGATCGCCAATCACCAGGTTGGCTCGCTGGAGCCACGCAGCGCGCAGGTAGGATTCCGCTTCTGCTGCTTTGCCTTCTTTAAGAAGAATGAATCCAAGCGTGTCCCATGAAGCAGCAAGAATATTTGTCTGACCGTAATCCCGGTCACTGGCTCGTTGGACCGATGAGGAGGTAGACGCGATCTCCAGCATGTCGATGCCTCGCCGGCTGGTCTCTTCCGCCAGGGCCAAGTCCCGCCCAGCGGTCGCGAGTAGATAAGCAATGGTATTCAGTTCGTTCGCGTTTTCGCAGCGAGGTATCAGCTTCGTCATTAAGGCAACAGCATCGTCGTTGCGATGGTCACGCTGGAGAGCGGCCGCCAGCATAAGAGACAGTGACAGGTCGTCAGGATGGGCCGCCAGACCGGCTTGCAAGGTAGCCACTGCTCCCGCTTGATCGCCGGACTGTGTCTGAGTGCGGGCGAGCGCGTCAAAGAGAACTACATCCCCCCGGCCGAGATATTTGCGCAGGAGATTCTCTGTCTCCGTATAGCGCTTTTGCCTCAGGTAGAGGCCGCCCAACTGAATGATGACCACCACGTCGGCATCCGGATGGTTGGTCAATTCAGCCTCGAAGTCGTTGATAGCTTCGTCCGTCTTATGTTTGTTCTGGGCAGTCAGGCCCAGCATATACATCACCCACGGCGCTTTGGGGTTGGAGGCTTTCACTTCATCGAGTGTCTTCTGCGCGTCGTCCCATTTGCCTTGCATAATCTGGGCGCGTGCGCTGGCCAAAAAGCCGGCCGATTTGTCGTCGTCAGGCGTGTTGAGCGATATGTAGTTTTCGCCTATTTCCGCACCAGTCGCCTTTGTGAAGGCATAGTAATCCTTCCAATTCGCCTTCGGTACTTTCTGTTTCAGGATGACGACCGTGCGTTCCACGACAAGTTCATCTTTTACCTTGCGGTAAGTCTGATCGAAGGTCGCATAGGTGCGCGTGACGTGCACGGCATCCGGCAAGACCGGCTCATACCCTTCCGGCAAACGGATACGTGTTGTGGCCTGCAGTGTTCGCGGTGCGCCCTGATCGATGTCATGCTCGGGCGCCTTGTCCGGGTCGATGTAAGCAATCTCGAGCACAGGAAAGAGTGGCAGGATGCGGTGATGCTCCCAATCCGCATAGGACGGCCGACTATAGTCATAGCTCACAACTACCGGACCCGTGGCATCCTTTTGCCGCAGGTCGCCATGGCTCGTCGTGCCGCCAAATCCAAGCGCCCGGGAAATGTTCTGGATGGCGTCATCCCACTGTGCAGGAGCGATCTGTTGCAAGAGCGAGCGGAACCCCAACTCATTATCCGAGCGCAACGTTATATCCATGTGGCTGGTGAGCAGCCCGTCTTTGTTGAGGTCACCGGCGGCTTCGAAGCGCTCGAAATAGGGATAGGGTGGTTGGGCAGGAGTGGTCTCGAGATGCGCCGCAGCCGAGGCAGGAATCACCAGGGCTTGTTGATCCCGGATTGGGGCGACCAATACCTGGTACGGCGCGAACCCTGGCGTGCTATCCAGCCAAATCTGCCGGCCGGCTACGGTGACTGTGGTGATCACGTGATTAAACAGTGCCGGCGAAGGCAGGTCAGGAACTGGTGCAATGCCCACGCCAATCAATGCAGGCGCTACGGCGAAGCCTTTGGCGCGCAGCAGGGCTTCAAGTAACGTGTCTTTATCTTTGCAATCGCCGTATTGGTAATTCAACACCTCATCTGCCGCATGGGGCTGAAAGCGGCCCACGCCAAAGTCGATGCCGACGTAGCGAGTGCGCGTCGATACGAAATCGTATAAGGCGCGCGCCTGCTCCTCGGGTGTTTTGGCGTCTTTGGTGAGGTCGTTGGCGCGGCTTACAATGGCCGGCGTTGCTTGTGCGTGGGCAAGGGCGAGACTTCGGTACCACTCGCCAAGTTCCGGCCAACTGTGGAAGGTCGTCCACGCGACAGATGGCAGTTTACGGCCGTCGGCATCTTCGTCGAGATCCTTGATTTTGTCGTCAACCTTTTCTGCAGTTTTTGCGGCTGTTGTTGTAGCCTGGCTGCCATCTGCGATCTTCCCGGTGGGCTGCAGCTGCGAGACGCTCCAGCGGTAGGTGCGCACGCCATCATGTTCCGTGGGGGTAGCGGGATGGCGAGGGTTCCATACCTGCACGTAGACATGGGCAGGCACCTCCAGGGTGAGCGTTTGCGAGAGAACCACGCCCGCGTCCCGCAGAAAGTGCTCCGAACCCCAGAACTGGCCAGGAGCTTCCGCCTTGGTGCGTACGGTGCGAAGCTGATACTCGATCACGTCACCCACCGCCAGGGAACGTACTGGTAGCTGTTTCTCTTTCAAATCGCTGTAAAGCGGGGCCATCCGGGTGACTGCGGCAGGCATTTCGATCGCGTCTGCGATGGGCGTCTCGACGGTGGTGCCGTCCGGCTTATGCAAGCGGACGTACTCGATAGTGCCCGTCTCGTTGGCGGACGCAAATGGAACCGAGATCACCGTGAAAAGCTTTACCGCACCTTCCGATTGCAAGCGGGCAGAAATGTGCAGGATGCGGTCCCCGGTCCCATCCGCATGCATGTGGAGAGTGGTGTCATAGTGCTCCCACACTATTGCCTCATTGCTGTAGATATTCGCCTGGGGAGTTGTCTGGGCGAAACAGGCACAAGCAAAACCAGCAGAAACTGTTACAAGAAGAGCAATCAGGGGGCGCATGGTAAGCCATGCTACCTTAACCGTGATTTATTTTAGCGCGCTATGCATGCTCCTTTTGGGTCAGAGTCTAAGTGGGCAGGGATGTGAAACATAGGCTTGTTCGCTAGCCGAGAGAACAATCCCCAAACAAAAGGCCACCCTCGCGGGTGGCCTTTGCCTGCAATCGCAGCTGCTTAGTACATGTCGCCCATACCGCCGCCGTGACCGCCACCCGATGGAGCCGAAGACTTCGGCTCAGGGATGTCTGCCACCATGGCTTCGGTCGTCAGCATCAAGCCGGCAATCGAGGCCGCGTTCTGCAGAGCAGTGCGGGTTACCTTGGTCGGATCGATGACACCAGCAGCAACCAGATCTTCGTACTGGTTGGAACCGGCGTTGTAGCCAAAGTGAGGATTGGGGTTGTCGTTGATCTTGCCTACGATGACAGCACCTTCCTCGCCGGCATTGCCAACGATCTGGCGAAGAGGCTCTTCGAGCGCGCGGCGAACGATGGTTGCACCGATCTTCTCATCGCCCTCGAGCTTCTTGATGAGCTCATCGACGTCCTTCGCGGAGCGCAGCAGAGCCACACCACCGCCCGGGACGATACCTTCCTCAACCGCAGCGCGGGTTGCGTGCATGGCATCTTCAACGCGAGCTTTCTTTTCCTTCATCTCGGTCTCAGTTGCCGCACCCACCTTGATCACTGCAACGCCGCCAACCAGCTTGGCAAGACGCTCCTGCAGCTTCTCGCGGTCGTAGTCAGAGGTGGTCTTCTCTACCTGGCTGCGAATTTCCTTCACCCGGCCTTCAATCGCCTTTGCATCGCCACGGCCTTCCACGATAGTCGTGTTGTCCTTGTCGATGGTCACGCGCTTGGCACGGCCCAGGTCTTCTACCTTGACGTTCTCGAGCTTGATGCCGAGATCTTCCGTGATGGCATTGCCACCAGTCAGCTTGGCAATGTCTTCCAGCATGGCCTTGCGGCGATCACCGAAGCCAGGGGCCTTGACGGCCGCGACATTCAGGGTGCCACGCAGCTTGTTGACTACCAGGGTCGCGAGCGCCTCACCGTCAACATCTTCGGCGATGATCACCAGCGGCTTGCCGTTGCGGGCAACCTGCTCCAACAGGGGAAGCAGATCCTTCATCGAGCTGATCTTCTTCTCGTGGATCAGGATGTAGGGCTCTTCGAGCGACACTTCCATGCGATCCGGATCGGTCACAAAGTAAGGGCTCAGATAGCCGCGATCGAACTGCATACCTTCGACCACTTCCAGCTGGGTCTCAAGAGTTTTTGACTCTTCGACCGTGATCACGCCATCCTTGCCAACCTTCTTCATGGCTTCGGCAATAATGTTGCCGATAGTCGCATCGCTGTTGGCCGAGATGGTGCCCACCTGGGCGATCATCTCGCCGGTGACCGGCTTGGAGAACTTCTCGAGCGCTCCGCCAACAACCACACCGTGCTCATCGCGCTTGCCTACGACCGCCTCAACGGCCTTGTCGATGCCGCGCTTCAACGCCATCGGGTTCGCACCAGCAGCAACCGTCTTGACACCCTCGCGATAGATCGCCTGGGCCAGAACGGTAGCGGTCGTGGTGCCGTCACCGGCTACGTCGGAAGTCTTCGAGGCCACTTCGCGCACCATCTGCGCGCCCATGTTCTCGAGTGAATCCTTCAACTCGATTTCCTTCGCGACCGTGACACCGTCCTTGGTGATGGTCGGGGAACCGAACTTCTTCTCGATGACCACATTGCGACCCTTGGGCCCGAGCGTCACCTTCACCGCGTCCGCCAGCGTGTTTACGCCGCGCAGAATTGCCTGACGCGAATCTTCTCCGTGCAGAATTTGCTTTGCCATTCTTTTTCTCCTTCAACAGGGCCAGCATCGCCGGCCGTTTCTTACCAATGTCCGCTGCCTTGTGAGCAGCAAAAAGCGCATCCGGTCAACCCGCGATGCGCTTATTTCTTCTTGAGGATGCCCAGTACTTCTTCCTCGCGCATGATGAGGAACTCCTCACCATCAATCTTGATCTCGGTGCCCGAGTACTTGCCGAACAGGATGCTGTCGCCGGCCTTCACGTCCAACGGGAAAACCTTGCCTTCGTCGTTCGACTTGCCCTTGCCCACGGAAATCACTTCGCCTTCCTGGGGCTTTTCTTTCGCAGTGTCAGGGATGATGATGCCACCCCGGATGGACTCGCCCTCTTCGACGCGCCGAACCAGAATGCGGTCGTGAAGCGGGGTAAAGCTGGTTGCTACAGAAGCTGTTGCGGTCGCCATTGCGTTACTTCTCCTTCGCACGAGGGTTTGCCCCGTGGTAATCAACGATTAAAGCTATGAGTGAGGTTGAGAGCGATACGCTCGATCCAATGAACAGCGTTTAGCACTCTCGCTCTTCAATTGCTAATGTAGTGTTCGTTCCAGAGCTTGTCAAGCGGCTTGCCCGAAATCTGAGTCAATCACGCTCAAATATTAAGCTGACATGAATCGCCGCTGCTCTCCCTCGGCTCGCCCACCGGGCACCCTGCTGCCAGCCATGGCCGAATCATCTATACTTTCGGCTATGGGAAGTAATAAACGCCCAATTTTGCGCCGTGCCCGCCTGCTAGTTGCCGGCATCGGTCTTACGTGTGCCGGATCGCTGACTGCCCTGGCCTACCAGCATGGCGGCCGCAAGTACACACCGCCGCCGGCGACTGCCACCATTAAGGTCACCGTCATCCGGTCGACTACCGGTAAGCCGATTGCCAACGCTGCCGTGGTCTTCCACCCTATGGAAGGGGACCGCGACAAGGGAGCTCTTGAGCTCAAAAGTGACGAAGACGGCAAGGTCACCATTGACGTCATTCCGATCGGCGACACGGTGCGGCTGCAGGTGATCGCCGATGGTTGGAAGACCTACGGGGAAGACTTCAAGATTGAAAATGACAACAAGGAGATCCTGGTCAAGATGAAGCGGCCGACTGAGCAGTATTCGCTCTACGGCGACGGGCACGGCACCGCCCCCAGCAACACCACTCCAACAGGGCAATCGACCAGCGCCAAACCTTCCCAGCAAACCCCTTTGCCTCAGTAGTGGAACTCCTGCAGAACAAAACGGCGCTGGTGACGGGCGCTGCCAAGCGAATTGGCCGGGCACTGGCTCTCGCCCTGGCCGAAGCCGGCGCGGACGTGGCCATCACCTATAAAGGGTCAAAGGCCGAGGCGACCGCTACGGCCAATGAGCTCGCCGACTTCAAGGTGCGCGCCATGGCGGTGGAGTGTGACGTGCGCAGCCAGGAAAGCGTGCAGGAAGCCGTCGCAGGGGTGGTGCACCAGTTCGGCCGTTTGGATTTGCTGGTGAATAATGCCGGCACCTTCGAGACCGCGGTGCTGCAGTCCATCACGCTGGAGCAGTGGGACAAGATGTTCGAGACCAATACCCGCGGGCCCTTTCTCATGGCACAGGCGGCGTATCCCTACCTGCATGAGAGCAAGGGTCGCATCATCAACATCGGCTCACTCGGCGGCTTGCATCCGTGGCCCACACATGGCCACTACTGCACGTCCAAGGCAGCCTTGCACATGCTCACCCAAACCATGGCAAAAGCCTTCGCACCGCAGATCAGTGTTAACTGCGTAGCGCCGGGCATGGTCGTGAATGGGGAAGTGGATCCTGCCTATGAGCACTTCGCCCACAAGACCCCGATGCAACGAAACGGCACGCCGGCGGACATAGCAGAAGCCGTTTTGTTTTTCGCTCGCGGACCTCACTTCATCACCGGCCAGATTCTTTCGGTTGACGGTGGCCTGGGCTTGTAAACAGTAACAGCGATAGTGGCTAACTTACCCGGAACTTGCCCTGCCGTGAAAACCGCGCAGCCCTGGCCCGGATTTCTCACCAGTACTGATTGGTGCGACAGGTTCAAGGGAGCGGTGAGCCTGTTGCTGTGTTCTGGCTTGTGGCCTTGCGCGTTAGGTTGATTATTGGTGTGCGATGAAATGTTTTGCGGGTTAGCTTGCCCCCAAATTGTCATCCTTCGACGCGCTCGGCAGCTGTTTCCTGGCGAGTCCGGTTGGGGAACAAGAGGGTAAATACCCGCCCACATCTCCCCGCTGAAAAGCGCGGTGAGATATGGGGCACCCGGCGCTGTGGTGTGGTCTCACCTTGGTAGTCAATCCGAACACGGAAACCTGTCCGTAACAACTTCGGGTGCCCCATATCTCACGACGTTTTCAAGTCGGGAGATGTGGGTATTCACAGCCGCCGACCGGCAGCTTTTTCCTGGCGAGTCTGGTTGGGGAACAAGAGGGTAAATACCCGCCCGGCGCTGTGGTGTGGTCTCACCTTGGTGGTCAATCCGAACACGAAAAACCTGGCTCCGTAACGCTTCGGGTGCCCCATATCTCACGACGTTTTCAAGTCGGGAGATGTGGGTATTCACAGCCGCCGCTCGCCAGCTTTTTCCTAGTTGTGTGCGTCAAGTTCTGCAAAAGAGTAGAGGGCATTTTGACCTTGAGCG
>CAZZVD010000040.1:0-12107 GCA_964657465.1 uncultured Acetobacteraceae bacterium
TAAAAGCCCGCCCACATCTCCCCGCTGAAAACGCGGTGAGATATGGGGCACCCGGTCCCGTGGTGAACTATGAGGGTCGGTGGTCGATTTCCATCCCGAAATAGAACTGGAAATCTCCTCCCTTTCGACGAACCGTGGTGAACTATGAGGTCGGTGGTGGATTTCCATCCGAAAGCAGAATAGAAACCTGCGCCCCGCCGATGAACCGGGTTCTCCATTTCTCACGACGTTTTCCAGTCGGGAGATGTGGGATCACTGCGCTTGGCCGAACAGATTTGGTTTGGGGTAAAGAGGGTAAAAACCCGCCCACATCTCCCCGCTGAAAAGCGCGGTGAGATATGGGGCACCCGGTCCCGTGGTGAACTATGAGGGTCAGTGGTCGATTTGCATCCCGGAATAGAACTGGAAATCTCCTCCCCTAGACGACGTGGTGAGGGATGAGGGTCAGTGGTGGATTGCCATCCGTATAGAACGGAAATCTCTACCCCTCGACGAATTGGTGTGAAGGATGAGGTCTCGATGGGCGGGTTCAGGCGCTTCCTGCCTCCACCTACCCTGCACTTGCTTGTGGCAAAGGTGATTCGCCCCGCAACCTGCAACCTATCTGCCCCTGCTTCCTTCCCATAAAGCGTGACGCTAAAGGGGCAAGCCATGACACAGGAAGCAGGTCCGTTATACCTGTCTCGCGATCTGGCCGCTGAAGACCGAGTCCGCCGGCTGGAGGCTGCCCTGCGGCGCTCGGAAAAGCTGGCGATGGCGGGCCGCCTTGCCGCATCCGTGATGCACGAGATCAATAACCCCTCACAGGCCATCGGGGATCTGGTGTACCTGATCGGCAAAGAAGCGGATCGTCCCGACCTGGTGCGTGCCCGTGCTGCCCAGATAGAAGAACAACTCGTGCGGATCCAGTACATCGCGCGTCAGACCCTGTCCTATTTCAGGGATACACCGCAGACGCAGACCAAGGACCTGGTGCCGCTGGTGGAGTCGGCGCTGCGCTACCACTCCGGCCTGATACAGGACAAGCAGATCCGGTTGATCAAAACGCTCCCAGACACGCTGCTGGCTGCGATTTACCCTGGTGACTTCCTGCAGCTGGTCTCAAACCTGATCCGCAACGCAGCAGAAGCTTTACCGACAGGAGGTACCCTGCGAGTTCGTTTGCGCGCGGTGCGAACCGCGCACGGTGCGGAGGCTCGCCTGACCATAGCGGACAATGGCCGTGGCATTTCGCCGGGCATCCGCAGCCACATGTTCGAAGCGTTTCAGACGGACAAGGCTGAAGCCGGAAATGGCCTGGGCTTGTGGATATGCAAGACCATCATCGAGAAGCATGAAGGCCGTATTCGTTTTCGCACTTGCTTAGGTGGCCCGGCGAGCGGCACGACATTTCTGGTGGTATTGCCGCTCGAAGGCTCTGCGGCGCCGCAGACCTTGCGCCCAGCACGCTCAGCAAGCGCTCCGGTGGGCAAGGTCGGCGATCACCCGCAAGAGGGTGTCAATCGTGTCGGAAGCTTCGAGTGAATAGTCGAATAGACCGGCAGCCTGCCCGAAACCGCTAATACCCTTCAGGCGCAATAGTTTGGCAGCAGGCCATCTACGCCGAACGGCCACAGCTAGCGCGGCATGCTCGTAAGTTTCGAGCGTATGGCAGAACACCCAGACTCGATCTCCGTAGTTCGCCTGGAATGCGGGCTCAATTTGCTCCGGAATGAAGGAGCGGACTGAAAAGCCAGCAGCACCGATGACCTTAGCGCGAAGCTTTGCCAGCTCCTGATCGCGGCTCACCTGCAAAACCAGCTGGGAAACTCCGGCTGCCTGGATGGGGCAATCCAGTGATTTCACAATCGGAATTACCGGGGCTGGTGGCAAGGGATCGCTCCTACTTCGGTGCCGTGCTCAGTGGAAAGCTTGCGGTAGGGTTTAACCGCTCCATGATTATGCGTCTACGGTACTAAGGTGCGGAAGTCCTGCAGCGGCGACAATTCATGCCACTTTCGCTCCATTTCATCAAACTGAAATCTGCGCACCTCGTTGAAATCCGGTGCAAGAGCCGGCAGCTTTGTTGCAAACGTTTCGCTGCCTGGCTAATCCAGGTCTTCCCTGCTGAACAAGCCAGAAGATACAGGCCCTGACAGGACGTCAAATGTCAGCGATGGCCGTGCGACGCGAGAGAACGGCGTGCGCATCTATCTCGATGTGAGCACTCTTATACCCCTGCGCAAATTCGGCAAGACCGATGTCCAGATCTCTGCTCTTGGTCTGGGCGGCCACCACCTGGGAGCAGCTAAAGACGAAGCTACGGCCGTAGAGATTGTGCATCGGGCCATGGACGGGGGCGTCACTTTCTACGATTGCTGCTGGGAGTATCACCGCGGCAAATCAGAGGACTGGTTAGGTAAAGGGCTGAAGGGTTTGCGTGACCGTGCTTTTCTGATGACCAAGGTGTGTACCCATGGGCGTGACGCGTCGCTGGCCATGCAGATGCTTGAGCAATCACTGCGGCGGTTGCAGACCGATCATCTGGATTTGTGGCAGATTCACGGAGTGTTCGTGGGGAATGACCCACAGGAATTTATTCGGCCGAATGGTGCGGCCGAGGCCCTGCACAAGGCGAAACAACAGGGCAAGGTGCGCTTTGTTGGATTTACCGGGCACAAGGATCCAGACATCCACCTGGCGATGCTCGATACCGGGTTTCCCTTCGACGCGGTACAGATGCCGCTCAACCCATTCGACGCAAACTTCTTTTCCTTCGAACAGAAGGTCCTGCCGGTTCTGCAAAAGCGGGGGATTGCTCCCCTGGGCATGAAGCCAGTCAGCGGTCATGGAGAGCCGGTGCAAAAGGGTGTTTTTACAGCAGAAGAATTGCTGCGGTATGCGATGAGCCTGCCGGTAGCCACCACTATTTCGGGTACCTCGGAAGTATCCATGTTGCAGGAGAATTTGCGCACCGCGCAAAACTTTACGCCGCTCACCGCGGCCGAGATGGACCGCATGCGGGAACGCGCCAAGCCCTATGCCGGGGACGGGCGGTTCGAACTTTATAAGACTTCGCTCAAGTTCGATAACCCAGAAGCGCGCCTGGCCCACGAGTTTCCGCTGGATATGGCTTCGGTGGAAGTGAAGGAGATGGTCTACGCGACCCAGAACAGCGGCCGCCCTTATCCGCAAGTAGGGGGTTAAAGTTTTCACGATGATCGAGGTTGATGTGGAGAGCAATGGAGAGGGTGGCAGCAGCCGCCGGTCGTTTTTGAAGGGTGCAGCGATGACGGGTGCCGCTTCGGTATTGTCGGGTGCCTCTGCCGAGGGGCAGAGCACGCAAAAGGGGAGCAATGGCTTGGCCGCAGAGAAGAATCCGATCGTCCCGCAAGGTGGCGGGCAGAGCGGTGCACCCATCCCTGAGTTCCAGGTGCCGCATCGGCCGATGGGGAAAACCGGGCTCAGTGTTTCGATTTTAGGAGTGGGCGGTTTTCATCTCGGCACGGCAGCGGGGCAAGGCGAAGTCAACAACATGGTTGCGAAAGCACTGGACCACGGGATCAACTTCTTCGACAACGCGTGGGAGTACCACGAAGGAGCCAGTGAGGAGCGAGTGGGTGCGGCGCTGAAGGGCAAGCGCGACCAGGCTATTGTGATGACCAAGGTATGTACGCATGGGCGCAAGAAAGAAGTTGCCATGCGCATGCTGGAGGAGTCGCTGACCCGTCTGCAGACCGACCACCTGGATGTGTGGCAGGTGCATGAAGTGGTCTACTACAACGACCCGGAAAAATGCTATGAACCGGAGGGCGTGCTGGAGGCGCTTGCGGCCGCTAAGCAGCAGGGTAAAGTTCGGTTCGTGGGTTTCACCGGCCATAAAAACCCCTCGATCCATCTGGCTATGCTGAAGGGCGGCTTCCCTTTCGACACAGTGCAGATGCCGTTGAATCCGATCGACTACAGCTATCGCAGCTTTCAGCGCGAGGTCCTGCCCGTCGCCGTCGAACGCGGAATGGCCGTGTTTGGCATGAAGAGCATGGGCGGTTCGGGAGAGATGATTTCGATGGGCGCGCTCACGCCGACGGAAGCCCTGAGCTTTGCCATGAGTCTGCCCGGGGTCTCGACAACGATCAGCGGCATGGATTCCATGCGCGTGCTGGATCAGAACCTCGCTATCCTGCGCGATTACAAGCCACTGTCACAGGAACAGATGGCGGCGCTGCGGGCGCACGGGAAGCAGTTCCAGGACGGGCGCTTTGAGCTTTTCAAGAGCACGGCGAAATATGACGGAGAATTAGGGAGGCAACAGCACGGTTTTCCAGGCATTTCTGAATTACCCGCTTAACGTTTACATCCCCGTGTAAGCTGCGCCATTTGGCGCCGTTGCCAGAAATGCTGCGACCGCAGTTGCCTCTGGACAACCCCGGTGTGCTTTGTACCTTCTCACCGAAAGCACGTGTTTACTGCATCTTAAAAGACAAGCAGAGTTTTGCGGAGGATACGCTGAGCCAAGCGGGCAGCGTAGACGTTTGACCGCCAGTAATCACGCCCGAAAGACACTGAACGGTGCCAGAAAGGCCATTGCCCATGGTCGAGGGGATAGTGTTGTGGAACGAGCCCAATAATCTCTCGCATTGGAATTTCCATCTTGATCCAGACTGGGCCCGCTTCGCGGATATGGTCGAGCAAGGTTCTGCCGCCATCCGGCGGGTTAATCCAGACCTCCCCGTAATCCTTGGAGGAGTTTCCTCCTGCGATAGCGACTTTCTACGCCTGATGGTGAAGCACGGAGTGATGCCGCACGTGGATGCTGTGGGCGTCCATGGGTTTCCGCTGGACTGGAACCATTGGCAGCTGGAACAGTGGCCAGAACGCATTGCGGAAGCACGACTTGTGACCGGCAAGCCCATCTGGGTAACGGAGGTGGGCGCGTCGTCCTTCGGCGCTGAACAGGTCCAGCAATATGGTCTGCAGCGCACGTTGGAATTAATTGGCAGCCACGCGGAACGGGTGCACTGGTACAGCCTTTTCGATTTGCCCCCCTCCTGGCCTGCGGAGACCCGTCACAAAGAAGCCGAGGGATCTGCGTACTACCGCCACTATTATCTGGGCCTGTTGCGGCATGACGGCACCCCGAAATTGGCAGCAGAACACTTTCCCAGGGACGGCAGTACCGGCTTTTGCCAATGGTTCCACTACGAAGATCCGCGCCTGGAAAGCGCAGTGCAATGGATGCAAGACCACGGCGTTCGCTACCTGCGTACCGGGCTTAGCTGGGCCGATTGGTATCGGCCGAACGCGGAGGCGTGGTTCGACCGGCAAATGGAAGCGCTGGCGCCTTTCAATGTCGCGCTGACCCTTTGCTTTACACCTGGCCACCTTGGACTGGAGGACCATCACACCAGTCCGCCGAAAGACAATCGACAATTTGCCGAGTTTGCCGCGTGGGCCGTTGAGCGTTACGCGCGACCGGCTGCAACGACTCCTGCTGTAGAGCGCGAGGAGCGCATCGCCGTCTTATGAGCAAGCACATATTGATTACCGGTGGTGGCGGGTTTGTCGGGTCACACCTGGCGGATGCCCTCTTACTGCAAGGCCACCAGGTGCGCATCCTGGATAATCTAACGCCGCAAGTACACGGAGAGAGCCATCCACAATATCTCTCCGATGATGTCGAGTTGATGGTCGGGGATATTCGCGATCCCAGGCAGGTCGCGGACTCACTGGCAGGCATCGACGTGATCTTCCATTTTGCGGCGACGGTCGGCGTTGGCCAGTCCATGTACGAGATCAGCCGCTACATGAGCGTAAACACCCAGGGCACGGCCGAGTTGTTGCAGGCGGTGCTTGAGGCCAAACGTAAACCTGAAAAGCTGATCGTTGCGTCCTCAATGTCAATCTATGGCGAGGGCCGGTACGTCTGCAGTGAATGCCGCCTCGAGGCGAGCCCTTCGGTGCGCCCGGTCTCCCAGTTGAAGGCCGGCCAATGGGAGCTGCACTGCAAGGCATGCGGGGGTGTGCTCAAGCCGCAACCGACCAACGAGAGCAAACCCTCAGAACTCAATTCCGTATATGCCCTGTCGAAGCGAGATCAGGAAGAGCTCTGCCTCATCTACGGCCGCACTTATGGTCTGCCGGTCACGGCGCTGCGCTTTTTCAATATTTATGGCACGCGCCAGGCACTGTCCAATCCTTACACCGGCGTTGCGGCTATCTTTGCGTCGCGACTGATCAACAATCAGGTTCCGCTGGTGTTTGAAGATGGCCAACAGATGCGCGATTTTGTGAGCGTGCACGATATCGTGCGCGCCAACATTCTTGCTATGCAGCGGCCCCAGTCTGATGGAGAGGTGATCAACGTCGGCTCAGGCCAACCGATTTCCATCTGCCAGGTGGCGGCGCTGCTGGCGGAATCTCTGGGCAAAGAAGCCGTGCCGGTGATCACACAGAAGTATCGGGCGGGCGACATCCGCCACTGCTATGCAGACCTGACGAAGGCACGCGCTTTGCTTGACTATGTACCGCGCGTCACGCATGAGGAAGGTTTTCGTGAGCTGGCGCAATGGCTGCAAGCGCAGCAGGCCGAAGACAAGGCCGAAACCATGCTCAGCGAGTTAAGCGCTTATGGTCTGACGGCTTGATGGGCCCCGGTTATTTTTTCTGCCCGCGGAAAGGTTGAAAAACACGGACGACAGAACCAGGGTGGCACCAACACAGCAGCAAGAAGGACGTTGAGGATGGCAAGCGGCAAGGGTCGCAACATACTAGTCACTGGCGGAGCAGGTTTCATCGGGTCGAACCTGGTGGAACGGCTTCTGCGTCAATCGGGCGCGCACGTTCGCGTCTTTGACAATCTTTCGCGGCCGGGCGTGATGCACAACCTCGAATGGCTGCGTTCGATTGCCCCTGCCAGCCGGTTGGAATTTGTCCGCGGCGACGTGCGCGACGCCGCGCGGTTGCAAGAGGCGGCGCGCGACGTATCGGAAATTTACCATCTATCGGCGCAGGTGGCGGTCACCAACTCTGTGTTGGATCCACGTCACGACTTCGAAGTGAACGCCTGCGGCACGATGAATGTGCTCGAGGCCGCGCGCCGCTCCGGCAACAAGCCCTTTCTGCTGTTCACCTCCACTAACAAGGTCTACGGCGCCCTGGACTCGCTCGAGGTAGTTGCTGAGGGCAAACACTACCGGGCCAAAGACAGCAACTTTCAGGGCGTAAACGAAAACGAACCGCTTGATTTCCACTCACCCTATGGGTGCTCCAAGGGTGCTGCTGACCAGTATGTCCGCGATTACGCCCGCATCTTCAATTTGCCGACGGTGGTTTTCCGCATGTCATGCATCGCGGGCCCGCGGCAATTCGGCAATGAAGACCAGGGTTGGGTCGCGCACTTTCTCTACTCGGCTTTGAGTGGCAAGCCCATTACGGTGTACGGTACCGGGCTGCAGGTGAGAGACGTGTTGCACGTGGATGATCTGCTGGATGCGATGCTGGCAGTCGCCGTAGCGGGCGCTCGCAGCCAGGGACAGGTTTACAACGTGGGCGGAGGGAACCTGCGCTCAGTCTCGGTGACAGAAATGCTGAGCATGGTCCAGGAGAGGACGGGCGAACCTCTGCAATTGCATAAATGCCCTGTCCGGCCGGGGGACCAACCGCTCTATATCTCCGACACTGCCAAGCTGGAGGCACACACCGGCTGGCGCGCGCAGCGGTCGCTGCCGGAAACCCTTAGCGGGATTCACGACTTCTGGCGCAACAATCAAGAGCCCATTCTGAGCCTGGCCCATGCACCCGAACTTGCCGAGGAGGTCGCATGAGATACGCGCTGGTTAACCCGCGCTGGAGCTTTGAGGGGTCAACCTACTTCGGGTGTGCGGCGCCCCACTTCCCGCTCGAGTTGCTATCGGCGCGCGAGATGCTGCGCTCCGCCGGCCATGAAGTGGCCCTGATCGATGCCTTCATGGAAGAGCTGACGCCAGCGCAGGTGGGCAAGCGGCTGGATGACTTTGGCGAAGATTTCCTGGTGATGCCGACCGCGCCTTCTTACCTTTTCTGGCGCTGCCCGCAGCCGGAACTGCGCATACCGCGTACGTGGATCGCCGCGCTCGAGCGCACGTCGACCAACGTTCTGATCGGGCCCCACGGTTCTGTCACACCAGCGGTGACACTCAGCAAGACGGGCGCCGATGTGGTGCTGCGGGGTGAGCCGGACCAGACGTTAGGGCAACTCGCCACTCTGCCCTGGGAAATGGTTGCCGGCTGCTGCTGGCATGACGTCGCGGGCAACTACCATGCAGCGCCGGGCCTGGGCGTTACCGACATGAGCGCGCTCGGGCCGCTGGACTACTCAGATTACCCAGTGGAGCGACACCAGCACTTGCACCACATCTTTCCCGGAAACGGGGCAGACCACCTCAAGCGCGGAGCAGAAGTAGAGTTCGCCCGCGGCTGCCCGTACTCCTGCACCTTTTGCAACAAGACGCTGTTTCGCAACAAGTACCGCGAGCGCGCTCTCGGCTCGGTGCTGGCGGAAATAGACCAACTCATTGCGCGCGGCGTGGACTACATCTACTTCATCGATGAAATCTTTGGCGTGGGCAAGCAGGTGCGCATACTGCTGGAGGAGATCGCCAGGCGGCCTGTCTCCATTGGCTTTCAATCACGCATCGATCTTTGGGATGAGGAGAGCTTTGCGCTTCTGGGCAGAGCGCATTGTGTTTCGTTTGAATGTGGCATCGAGTCGCTCACCGAAGCGGGCCGGGACGAAATGAACAAGAACTGCCGCCTGACTACGGACCGTATAGCGGAGCTGTTGATCGCCGCCAAGAAACATATACCCTGGGTTCAGGCAAACCTGATCAAGACAGCCCAGGATGACCCTGCGATGGTGGCCGCATGGCAGCAACGACTGAAAGCGGAAGGCGTGTGGGTCAGCGAACCCGTTCCCATGTTTCCCTTCCCGGGCAGCCCGGAGTACGTGCAGACATTCGGCGCTCAGCCCGATGGAGATGCGTGGGAGCGCGCGCATGCTTTTTATCTAGATTTGTTCAACGATAGAGGCTACAGCGACATACAGGAGCAGAAACCCCGCTCGCTGGCGGAGCTTGAAGGTGCGGAATTTGCATGCGCCTGCTGATCACGACAGACACGGTGGGCGGTGTCTGGAGCTACAGCACGAGTTTGATTGAGGAACTGCTGCCCCGCGGGGTGGCGGTGGCGCTGGTGACCATTGGTCCCGTTCCGTCGCTTGCGCAAGCGGAGTGGCTCACGCAAACCTGCCAGACCTGGGGCGCGGCGTTCCATTGGGAGGTGTGTGACGCCCCTCTCGAGTGGATGAGCAACAACAGCACTGCCTACGACAGTGCGGCATCCCTGCTCACGCGGGTCGCGCGTGAGTTCAGCGCCGACTTGCTGCATAGCAATCAATTCTGTTTTGGCAGGCTGCCGCTCGCGATACCCAGGCTGGTTGTAGCGCACAGCGACGTGTTTAGCTGGGCCGCCGCTTGCCGCGATACTCCGCTTGAACCAGCGGCATGGCTCGACAGATATGCAGCTCTGGTGAGTCGAGGGTTAGAGGCTGCGAGCGCGATCGTCGCACCGACGCGCTGGATGCTGCAAGCACTGGCCCAGCACTTCGCTCTGCCGGTTGCGTCCATGGTTATCGATAACGGCCGAACGCTCCCGGAGCCAACGAGTGAGCCGGAGAAGAAGCTGCAAGCCGTGACTGCCGGCCGATTGTGGGACGAAGCTAAGAACATTCAGCTGCTCAACGAGGTGCTCGCTCATGCGCGGGCACCCTTTCCCTTGCTCATCGCTGGCGAGACAGCCCTGGGAGCGAGGGCCTTGCCGGCCATGAAGGCGGGCGTTTCCCTATTGGGCAGGCTGGAGCAGGAAGCGTTGTTACAGCTGTTCCGGGCGAGCGCGATCTACCTCTGCACTTCACGGTACGAACCGTTCGGACTCGCGCCCCTGGAGGCAGGTCTGTGTGGATGTGCCGTGGTGGCGAATGACATCCCGTCACTGCGCGAGGTGTGGAGCGACGGAGCACTCTTCTTCAGCAATGCAGCTTCCTTGTCGGCCCTGTTGGCAGAATTGAGCATTGACCCTGATCGGCTTGCGGCCGCGCAAGGCCGTTCCTGGCGGCGCGCTCGCAAGTACACGGCGGCTAGAATGGCGGACAACTATCTCGCCTTGTACCGGGCTGCGCTGGCCCCGGGAGAAGTGGCTTCGCATGTCGCGTAATCTGCGCATTGCTTATTTCGCGCACTCGGTCCGATCAGACTGGAACAATGGCAATGCGCATTTTCTGCGCGGGCTGTTGCGCTGCCTGGGAGAAGCAGGCCACGCGGTGCGGATCTTCGAGCCAGCAAATGGCTGGTCTTACGAGAACCTGCAAAGCGAGCCGCAGGGCGAGCAGGCACTACGGCAGTTTTCTACGGCTTATCCCGGTTTGCATGTGACCACGTATGACCTGTCGCCGGGCAGTGAAATCGAACTTCTCGCGGGAGCGCTGCAGAACACAGACGTCGTGATCGTGCATGAATGGAACCCGCCTGAGTTGACCAATCGCCTGCTCGGCCACCGGGACGCGTTGGGCTTTCGCTTGCTGTTCCATGACACGCATCATCGCGCATCTTCTTCTCCGGAACAGATACGGCTTCTCGGCGTAGACCGGTTTGACGGGGTGGTGGTGTTTGGTGAAGCGCTGCGGCGCATCTATTGCCAGCGATTTGGCATCGCCCGCGTATTGACCCTGCACGAAGCAGCCGACACCGATGTTTTCTACCCACGGGTTGGCGCGCGTAAGACCGAGGATGCGGTCGAGGATGCGGTATGGATAGGCAACTGGGGTGACGGCGAGCGCTCCGCCGAGATTCGGGAATTTCTGTTGCGACCCGTGGCCGCGTTAGGCGCCAGTTGCCGCATCTACGGCGTGCGTTATCCCGAGGACGGGCTGGAGGCTTTGCGCCAGGCCGGCGTTCGCTATGAGGGCTACCTGCCCAACCTCGAGGCCCCGGCAGTGTATGCCAGCGCAAAGCTCACGGTGCATATTCCGCGCCAGCAATATGCAGGGGCGATGGATGGCATCCCGACGATCCGCGTATTTGAAGCGCTGGCCTGTGGCATACCCCTGCTTTCTGCTCCGTGGCGGGATAGTGAGCATCTGTTTCGAGAAGACGACTTTTGCATGGTCCGCAGCGGAGCCGCCATGCAGGCAGGCATGGCCTCGCTGCTGGCGAACCCGGCGGCGGCGGAAGATCAGGCCGAACGCGGATTGGAAACGGTACGCGCGCGACACACCTGCCGTCATCGTGCCCAGGAATTGACAGCATTCTGTGAGGAGCTCTGCCAATGAAGATCTTCGCCTTCGGCTCCAGCATCGTTTCCTCTTATTGGAACGGCGCCGCTACCTACTATCGCGGCTGTTACAAATACCTCGCCCTGCGCGGACACAGGATCACCTTCGCCGAGCCTGACGCTTACGGGCGCCAGCAGCACCGGGATACTGGAGACTTTTCCTGGGTGAAGTCACTGGTGTATCAGCCGGGTCGCGATCTGGACAGAATGTTGACCCTCGCCGCCGAGGCAGATGTCGTGGTCAAGCACAGTGGGCTGGGTGTCGACGACGAGGACCTGGAGCGGCGGGTACTGGAATGCCAACCGCGTAGCGTAGTGGTGTACTGGGACGTGGATGCGCCGGCAACCATGGAGCGCATGCAAGCCAACCCTGCGGATGCTTTCCATGATGCGCTGCCCCGGTACGATGCGATCCTGACGTACGGGGGAGGTCGTTGTGTGCGGGAGCAATGTCTGGCGTACGGCGCACGGGCTTACTACAGCATTTACAACGGGCTCGATCCCGAGACGCACCACCCGGTGCCAGCTGACCCTACTCTGCAGTGCGACGTGGCGTTTCTCGGGAACCGGCTACCCGACCGGGAAGCTCGGGTGGAGGAACTGTTTCTTCGCGCGGCGACACTGGCCCCGCGGCAGCGCTTTCTCCTCGGGGGCGAAGGGTGGGGCGACAAGCATCTGCCGCCCAACGTGCGCTGGATCGGCCATGTGCCCACCGCGGAACACAATCGCGTGAACTGCTCGGCCAGTATGGTGATGAACATCAA
>CAZZVD010000040.1:12207-14823 GCA_964657465.1 uncultured Acetobacteraceae bacterium
CAAAAATGTCTAACAGCTCAGGCGAGGTACGCCGAAGCGATCGAAGATCTGGCATGAAGGTCGTTATCTATGGGCTGACGATCACGTCATCGTGGGGCAACGGCCATGCCACGACCTACCGCTCCTTGTGCAAGGCCCTGGCGCGGCGCGGTCACACCGTCCATTTCATCGAGAAAGATGTGGATTGGTACCGGGATCATCGCGATTTACCTTGTCCGGCATTTTGCAGCGTGCGCCTCTATGAGCATTGGCGTGAAAGCGCCGCCAGTCTGCTCGAGATTAGTAAAGACGCTGATGTGATCGTGGTCGGCTCCTATTTTCCCGATGCGATTGAGGCGACGTACGCCTTGCTGCACGCGGGCTACGGGCCTGTCTTGTTCTATGACATCGACACGCCGGTGACCCTCGCACAACTCCGCACGCACGGACGCACCGAGTATCTCGAGGCGTCGCTCATTCCGCATTACCAGGCTTATCTCAGCTTTAGCGGTGGGCCTTCACTCCGCGTATTGGAAAAGGAATTCGGATCTCCCCATGCAGTCGGGTTTTACTGCTCCGTGGATCCAGACGTCTATCGACCGGTACCGGCCTCAGAAAAGTACCGCTGCGACCTCAGCTATCTGGGCACCTTCGCTGCCGACCGCCAGGTGAAACTGATGCAGTATCTGAATCGAGCTGCGGGCCTGTTGCCAGGCGCTCGGTTTATCGTGGCTGGGCCGCAATATCCGAAAGACACGCGCTGGGCAGGCAATGTGCGACACATCGATCATGTGGCGCCGCCGGAGCATCCCGCCTTTTACTGTTCTGGGCGGTTTACGCTCAACCTTACCCGCGACGATATGGTGACGGCTGGCTACTCGCCCTCTGTGCGGCTGTTTGAAGCATCCGCTTGCGGAGCCGCCATTGTTTCTGATCCGTGGAATGGCATGGACGATTTTTTGTCGCCGGGCACGGAGATCCTGCTTCCCCGTGACGAATACGAGGTGGTAGAGATTTTGCGGCACATGCCGGAGCACGAAGCGCGACGGATCGGCAATGCAGCGCGGGCGAGAATCCTGGAGCAACATACGGCCGATCACCGCGCTATGCAGTTCGAGGAGGTCGTCGAACAATGCACAGCGATCGCGGTGCCGCAGAGGGCGGCCCTTTCGTGATGGCTGGAGAGTTGCCGGTGGAGAGTTGTGAATTCCCACATCTCCCGACTGAAAAGCGTCGTGAGATATGGGGCACCCCACGTTGTGACGAATTGAGAGCGCCGAGCAGATTGGTGTGACGACTCGGTGATCTTTTCTCAAAACATTTCCAGCGAAAGGTCCTCGAATCAGATCCGTTAAAGTCGGGTTAGAACCAATCTGCTCGGCACTTTCAATCGGTAACAACCTGGGGTGCCCCATATCTCACGACGTTTTTCAGTCGGGAGATGTGGGAATTCACAACCCTCCACAGGGCAACTCTCCACCTGTCACGGAAGCTAATCAAGAGAGAGTTCTGCGAAGGAACGGAGACACCACTCCGGTTTTTCCTCGGCGAGGCGTTCGAGCGGATAAACGCCTGTGGCTACGGCGATCACATCCAGTCCGTTGGCGTGCGCGGCTCGCACATCGGCAGGGGTATCCCCAACCACGCACACCCTCGCAGCCTGCCCAGCCATCTGCCGCGCACAGTCGAGAGCGCCGGCAAACACATGATCGCGGTATTCGTAATGGTCACTGTACCCGCCGAAACTGAAATAGGGCAGCAGACCACAACGTTGCAACTTGAGTTTGCCAATCCCTTCCAGGTTTCCTGTAGCAACCCCCAGCAAAGCGCCGCAGCTACGAAGATGGTCGAGAACTGTGCGCACATGGGGCAGCACGGTGACGCATAGCTCTGCCTGACTCGCCTCCACCTGCCGGCACATGGCCGCACGTGCTTCCGCCAGACGAGGCCGCCATGCCGCTTCGGGTACATTCGCCAGGGTCAGTGCATCGCGCAGAATGCCGTTGTCTGTGTTGCCATGCGCGGTCACTCCATCCAGATTCAGCGGACGCCCGGCAAGCAAATGCAACGCGTCGCAAAAGGCAAAGTAGTGCACGGCATCCGTGCACTCCAGCAGCGTGCCATCAATATCGAACAGATACACGTCGTAACCATCCCACTCCCTAGCCGGCGCTCTTGTCATGGGATTTCGCCGTGAGTCAATTGCCACTGCGCAAGATGCCGCTGGACCGATGCAACCACGCCGTCCCAATCACCCGGAAACGCCTGGCGAAATAATCTGGCGGAGGGATACCACGGGCTGTCGTCGCGGTCCGTCATCCATCGCCAGTCCGCGGTATGTTGCAGCATGATCCAAACCGGCTTGCCGAGCGCACCGGCAAGGTGGGCTGCCAGTGTATCGACGGTAATGACCAAATCAAGTTGACTGATGGCAGCTGCGAGCGCCAGGATTCCCTCACCGCAAGCAGCTACATCCCGTATCGTCGCCGCCCAGGGATGCGCCGGCAACGCGCACGCCGCCTCCCCGCCCTGCAGGCTCCAGAAATCGAACCCCGGCGCCTCGAAGAGCGGACGCAACTTCGAAAGCGGGAGAGCACGATTGCGGTTCCAT
This sequence comes from uncultured Acetobacteraceae bacterium, assembly GCA_964657465.1. Lineage (GTDB taxonomy): Bacteria > Acidobacteriota > Terriglobia > Terriglobales > Acidobacteriaceae > PALSA-350. The sequence goes on from CAZZVD010000040.1 coordinate 14,798, forward strand.
TCGCCTGCAGCCCATACGACCCCGAC
>CAZZVD010000040.1:14923-27711 GCA_964657465.1 uncultured Acetobacteraceae bacterium
CTGCGAATCGCATCGCTCTCCAGCCAGGCCGCTGCGAAGTTGCCGGCCAGCATGTAAGCGAGCCAACGCTCGCCAGCGCGGCTATCGGCGTTCGCCCCCTCGATCTCGGCAAGGGGCACGTTCATCAACTTGCCTTACGCGCCGCCGGATAAACACTACGCTCGCCACCCTCAGGCAAGCTGATAGGGCGGCGGCGGCAAAGGTAAACCTCTGGCTCGGGTCGCGATTCTATGACAAAGCCGGATGAGCGCAGCAGGGCTTCCACACATGCGCGATTAGGGACCCACCAGTTCGTCTCATCGTGGCTATACCGGTGCTCGATGAAATGCATTTTTGGGTAGCCCGGTTCATTGAACGGCGCGGCCGCATTGAAGTCGTAGTCTTCCGCCACTTCAGCGACTTCTTCACTGCCCCGTTGCATGCTCTGGAACAGCAACAAGTCGTCGGCCACATGCTCGTGAATCAGGTCGAGCGCAAGCAGCGGGTGGCGCAAGTGATACAGCACGCCCATGAAGATCACCAGGTCGAACCGTTCACCCAGCGCGGCGACATCCCAAACGGAAAGCTTCTTGAATTCGACATCCAACTCAGAGATTTCGGCGGCAAATGCGGCTTGACGGAGATAGAGCTCCTCCGTATCGATCCCGAGCACTCGCTCGGCGCCGCGCCGCTTCATTTCCAGCGAGTAAAATCCAGCGTTGCAGCCAATGTCCAGCACACGCTTCCCGCGCAGGTCGGCAGGGATCACATCACGAAAATGCCGATACTTCACCTGCGGATAGTCACCCAGAAAATGTTGCGGGGCAGTTTGCACACCACCCAGGTTGATGTTTTGAAACCACGGGCCCAGGGATTCGATCTGGGCCTTCAACAATTCTTGTTCAGTGCTTACGCTCGATAAAGTGATCATCATCTGCTCTGTAACGGGGCGGAGATTGACTCGAGAGATTTGCCGGCTGCCTCAACACCAATAAAATATTCACACACGGCACCTGCCAGCATGAGCAGGGCACCGATAAGATAGCCGATGCTCACACGAGAGCGGGATCCGCTTTCGATTAAAAAGCCGAACAGGATAGGGGCGGCCACACCGCCCGTAAGTGTTCCCAGCGAGTAGAACACCGCGATGGCAAAGGCGCGAATCTCCAGGGGAAAGATCTCGCTTACGGTAAGGTAAGCGGCGCTGGCCGCCGAGGAGGCGACGAAGAAGATGATGGAGAAGCAAATGCCCATGCCGCGGGGGCCTAAGGCACCCGATGCGAATGGATAGATTGTGCCTAGCAGCAAAAGCCCGGCAAGTCCATAGGTAGCCGTGATCATCGGCTTACGGCCGATGCGATCGAAAAAGTGACCGAGCAGTATAGGACCAAGAAAACTGCCGACGGCAAACGGAAGTAGATGCCAGGGCAGATCCTTGTCGCTCACGCCAAAAAACTTCTTGATCACCAGCCCGTAAGTAAAAAAAACGGCATTGAAAAAGAACGCCTGCGCGGCCATGAGAGTGAGCGCAAGAATGGAGCGCGAACGGTTGGCGCCCAGCATATTGCTGAAGATCTCACGCAGCGGCGTGTTGTCGCGAACCACGATCTTGATTTTCTCGCCGGCAGCTTTTGGCAAACTGGACGGATTGCCTCTCGAGACCTTCTGCTCGATATCTTTGACTACTTCGCCGGCTCGCTTTTCATATCCACGCAGCATCAACCAACGCGGGCTTTCCGGAACATACAGCCGCAGGATGAGAACCGCCGCACCCAGTGTGCCGCCGATGCCAAACGCGAGGCGCCAGCCCAGCGCCTGCGAGATGCCGTGGCCTTGCAGCAGGAACACCGAAGCGAGCGCACCGATGGTGGCGCCTACCCAGAATGTTCCGTTGACTACCAGGTCGACCGTGCCCCGCACTTTGCCGGGAATCAGCTCATCCACAGCCGAGTTGATGGCGGAGTACTCTCCGCCGATGCCAAGGCCGGTACAAAAACGAAAGATGGAAAAGCTCAGGAGGTTCCAGGAGAACGCGCTGGCTATCGTGGCCAGAGAGTAGGTGCCGAGCGTGACCAGGAAGAGTTTCTTCCGGCCCAGGCGATCGGTCAAATAGCCAAACAGGATAGCCCCGATCACCGCCCCGGCGAGGTATGTGCTCGCGGCCGCAGTCACCTGTGCGTCGGTCAGCGAGAGCCCATTCTTACTCTCGAGGATGCCGGAGAGAGAACCGACGAGTGTGACTTCCAAACCGTCCAGAAGCCAGGAGGTGCCCAGAGCCACAATGATGCGCGTGTGCCAGCGGCTCCATGGCAGCGAATCCAGGCGACCAGAAACGTCGCTTTCGATCAATTCATCTTCGGCAACTCGGTCCAGCTCTGCTGCTCTGCCCATACCGGCCTCGTGCGCCGGCATTTAGCTACTTGCCAGGACGCTAACACTCATTTTTGTATGATGCTGATTCCGCCATTGCGTTCGAGAACTGCGTAGGCAACATCGAAAATGGACTGAACACCCTTGGTACGGGCCGCCGCCATGACGTCTTCGGGATCAAGGCGCATGCCGTGCATCACCTCGAGTTGCCACTCGCCGTTCTTGAGCAGGATGAGCGGCGTGCCATCCACCACGGCGCCGAAGCGCGGGTAGCGCCCTTTAATGGCAGAGACACCCCAGTGCATCATGCCAACCGTACAAATGGCCGTAATACAGTTGGCGATGGAGCGATCTTTGCCGACGGTGCTGAGTATGATGACTCCGCCAATCAGAAACACGATCACAAACTCAAACAGCGTGAGCTGGCCGCCAGGCCGCCGGCTCAACAACCGGACCACGAGCAGGAGAAACAGATAGCCGAAGACTGCGTGAAGAATAGTAGGCATGTGAGTCCTTAAGGGACGACGACCACACGGGCCTGCACGGGAGAAGCGCCCGCGACGCCGACGGTGAAGTCGTAAACGCCAGGCCCGGCCGGCTCCATCGCCAGTTCAACAGTCGCCGGCGGTTTGGATGCCGGAAAGCTGTAGGTCAGTCCGCCCCCGCCCACAGTCGTTTCCTGTGGGGCAGGGATCACTCGCTGCGTACCTAGCTGCGCCACAACACTGTTGCTCACAAACAGCCGAATTTTGCCGTCTTTAATCGCAGACTGCGCAAATTGTATGGTCATGATGGAGGGCGAGTCCGTGCGCTGAATGCGTTCGTACTTCATGTGCAGAGATCCATCCGGCGCTTGCCGCTCCGTCTTGGCAAGAGGTCCCCGCCCAAACAGCCCAGCCAGATCCAGCAGAATGATCAGGCCAAAGACCATCCAGGCCGCGTTTTCAAAGCGCCACCATTTGCGTTGGAACGCGAGGTCTTCGCCAACCGCGATTTCATCGTTAACTTTCGCTACGGTATCTTCAACCGGCTTCAAATGAGTTTGAGTAACCATCACTGCTCTCTGGGTTAGGGGTAAGTGGAGTCTTGCTACGAGTTGGAAGGTACGCGCGAAACGCTGATCTCGCCGTTTCGTTCGAGTACAGCCCAATCAATTTCCTGCAGGGTCTTGATCCCTGAATCGCGCGCGGCGGCGCTTACGTCATCATCGTAGACGCGCATGTGCTTCAGGGTTTCAGACCGCCATTGATGCTTTTCCAGTAGCAGCAGCGGCGTGCCATCCACCAGTCGCGCAAGGCGAGGAGACTTGGTTCGCAGCCAGGCTAAGCCGTAATGAGCAAAGCCCATGGTGATGACCTGGCAGATTCCATTGGTGAACGAGACCTCGTCACCCACGATGGCCGTCAGCGCCAGTCCGCCAATAAAGAAGATCAGCACAAACTCGAACGGAGTCATCTGCTTGCCGGGACGTCTGCCGACTACGCGCACAATCAGAACGAGAAAGAAGTAGCCGAAGAAGGCACGCAGTACAGCAGTCATTGGAGCAAACCTCAAAGCTTGAAACAGATAGTCTTTTGCGACTGTAGAAAAGCAGCTGACGATTGGAGGAGAAGGCCGGCTAACGCCGGCTCTGTTTCCCGCCCCTGCTGACTTCGCGGGGCTAACTTCAAACAATCATCACGAGGAGAGTCCGCCAGTTGCTGCGATTCTCCTTGGCTGGCGGCAAGCGGAGGAAATCGCGAAAACCCGCTCCCCTCCCCGTTGGTGTTGAGAGTCATGCGGGTAAACCACATGCCTCGTATATAAGAGATGCGGCTGACTCAGATACGGTTGGTGGACTGGTGAGTGAACCGGACGAAAGGCATAGGAAACATCAGTGATTCCGGTTCTGAAGGGTCGACTGCCATAATGGAGGCATGCACACAGACATGCTCCCCGCCCCCAGCTGGGAGGGGTTCCTGAAGCGGCCACCGCTGGTTCTTGATCGCAGAGCGGCGGCAAGCTCACTGCAGGGCAAGAGAATTTTGATTACGGGAGCGGGCGGTTCGATCGGTTCTGCGTTGACGTGGGAGTTGGCCGAGTTTGCACCCGACCAACTGGTCTTACTGGAAGCCTCAGAGCGTAATCTCTACGATCTTCAGACCAGTTTGCACGAACGGGCGCTCCCGGCACGGCCGGCATGTCTGTTGGGCAGCGTCACCGATGCGGGATTGCTGCGTCATCTTTTTGAAACGTACCGGCCGCAGATTGTTTATCACGCCGCAGCATTCAAGCACGTGCCGCTCATGGAGCAGAACCCGTTCGCGGCCATCCAGAACAATGCTCTCGGTACGGATCTGCTCTATCGCACGGCGATGAAGCATGGGTCAGAGCAACTGATTCTGTTGTCGACAGACAAGGCGGCCGATCCGGTCAGCATGATGGGTGCATCGAAACGGATCGCAGAGCTGATCCTGCTGATGCCGCGCGCGGGCGGCCTGCAAACCAAGGCCGTTCGCCTGGGGAATGTTCTTGGGTCCGAAGGCAGCATCGTTCCCCTGTTCCTGCGCCAGATTGCCGCAAGCATGCCGGTCACCGTAACTCACCCTGAGATACGCCGATTCTTCCTCACCCCAGCCGACGCTGTCACGCTCCTGCTGCATGCCGCCTGCTGCGGCAGCCCGGGTGTTCTCGTTCCGGACATGGGAGAACCCGTCGCCGTAGCGGCTCTGGCGGAGTATCTCATCGTGACTTACGCTGGCACCCGGAGTAGGGTGACCTTTACGCAGCCGCGCCCCGGAGAAAAGATGTGCGAGGCCCTGTTGTCCGGGCGCGAATCGTATCGCCATCCAGATGCGGGTCTATTGCGCCCGGTGGTTAGCCCCACTTCGCCCCCTGGCCTGCTCGAACAGGTTCTACCAGTGCTGCAAAGCGCGTGCACTGCACGTTCGCTGAAACAGCTTCTCCAGGCGGTGTTACGGGTTGTGCCTGAGTACCAGCCAAGCGGCCTTCTGTCCTCGTTGAAAGAACCGTGCGAGACGACAGCGTGAAGCGCAAGATCGCGGTCGTCACCACCTCGCGTGCCGACTACAGCCACCTTTATTGGCCGCTGCATGATTTGGCGCGGCATCCTGATGTTGACTTGCGGCTCATTGTTCTGGGTGCGCATCTCTCACCGGAGTTCGGCGAAACCGTCAAAGAGATTGAGAAAGACGGGTTTCCGATTGCCGCTAAACTCGAGTGCCTGCTCAGCTCAGACACGGACGTTGGCATGGCCAAGACACTTGGCCTGGCAGTGCTTTCGCTGGCCGATCTGCTGGGGCAGATGCGGCCCGATCTTCTGCTATTGATTGCTGACCGTTACGAGATGCTGGCGCCGGCTGCCGTGGCGCTCACCCTGCGCATCCCGATCGCCCACATTGAGGGTGGCGAGATCAGCGAAGGAGCGATCGACGATGCGGTAAGAAACGCTCTCACGAAAATGAGCCACATTCATTTCACTTCGACTGACAATGCGCGGGATCGGGTCATTGCCATGGGCGAAGAGGCGTGGAGAGTGCATCGCGCAGGCGCACCTTCGCTCGATCATCTGCGCCGCAGCAGCCTGCTCACTCGAGAGTCGCTGCAGGAGCGGCTGAGCCTCGACCTCGGCACGCGCACCGTCGTTGTGGCTTATCACCCGGTGACGATCGTGCGTGACACAACGCAGGAGGCGGACTCCTTGTTTGCGGCGCTTGCATCCATAGACGGGCCCTTTGTGTTTTGCTATCCCAATTCCGATGCCGGCTCTTATGGGTTGCTCGAGCGAACACGGGGGTTTGTGGCTCAGCGAAGCGACGCGAAGGTATTTGTAAACCTGGACGCAGTGACGTACTGGAGCCTGCTTCGCCAGGTGACTGCATTGATCGGCAACTCAAGCAGTGGCATTATGGAGGCCGCTTCCTTCGGTTTACCAGTGGTGAACATTGGCTTGCGTCAGAAGGGCCGTGAGCGAGCCCGCAATGTGCTCGACGTTGCGCCAGATGCAACCGCCATCGTGCAGGCGATCGCCCAGGCGCGAAGCAGTGCCTTCCGCGAGTCTCTGGCCGGGCTGGTCAATCCCTACGGAGACGGGCATGCTGCCGAGAAGATTGTCCAGGTCCTGGCTACCACCGGCCTCTCTGAAGCACTGCTGATCAAGAAAGCTCAATGAATATACCGCTCTCTTCTCCGGACATCACTGAAGCAGAGATTGAGGCCGTGGTGGCGGTCCTGCGTTCCCCACGACTGAGTCTTGGGCCGGTGAGCCAAGAGTTCGAGGCAGCCATGGCCAACTTTGTTGGCTTGCCGCATGCCGTGGCCGTGAGTTCAGGAACCGCCGGTCTACATTTGTGTATTCGCGCACTTGGCATCGGCGAAGGCGATGAGGTAATCGTGCCGTCGTTCACGTTCATCGCCGCGGCGAATGCAATCCGCTACGAACGGGCGACGCCGGTATTTGTCGACATCGATGCGCAGACGCTGAACCTCGATCCACAGCTCGTCGAGGTAGCCATCACGCCAAAGACGCGCGCCATCCTGGTGGTACACACCTTTGGTGTCCCGGCGGAAATGAAAGCCATCCTCGACATTGCGCAACGCCATCGGCTCTTGGTAATTGAGGATGCCTGCGAAGCGATCGGCGCGGAGGTGAATGGCCGCAAAGCCGGTTCCATGGGGCATGCAGCCGTGTTTGCGTTCTATCCCAACAAGCAGATCACTACGGGAGAGGGCGGTATGGTGGTCACGCCCGATGAGTCGCTTGCCCGTCGCATCCGCGCACTCCGCAACCAGGGCCGGTATGAAACCGACGATTGGTTACAGCATAGCGAGCTGGGCTACAACTACCGCTTGTCCGAAATGAACTGCGCCCTCGGCCTGGCGCAGATGTCACGGCTTACCGGGATACTACAGAAGCGGGAAGCAGTCGCGGTTGCTTACCATGAGCGGCTGACCGAACTACCTGGGCTGGTGCTGCCACCGCTCGCAGGAGTGGATAACAAGGTGAGCTGGTTCGTGTACGTCGTTCGCTTGCGAGAAGCCATGGCAGAGGAGCGGGACGCAGTGATGCGCGGATTGGCCGCCGCGGGCATTGCAAGCGCCCGTTACTTCGCTCCGATTCACCTGCAACCCAGCTACCAGGCCTGGCGAAACGCCTCGCACTTACCGGTTACCGAAGCAGAAGCCGCACGGTGCATCGCGCTACCGTTCTTCACGAAGTTGAAGGATGAGCAGGTTGACCAGGTCTGCAATGCTTTGCGCGGTTTGATTCCGTCGGTATGAAGTAAATAAAGCTCGCACGAGAAACGACTCAAGCCAAAGGCGCTCTTTTGGCTTTTGGCCTGCGCGTCAGGTTAATTTTTGGTGTGCACGACATATTTTGCGGGTTAGCTGTCCTATCCATCCCCAACCGGAGTGGCTGTGCATGCGACACACGAGTTCGGTAGCCTTTTGCGCGCAGCTAAACCTATTTAGCACCGTCTATCTAGTGGCATTTCCAAGCTTTACCCCATGTTCTATAGTCGGGGATGGATTGTGCGGCGGTTTTCGCCGCATGGGAGTAGCATGCGTCTGCAAGCCCGTACGTGGAACTTTCGCTTTTCTTTTCTTTTGGTTGCGCTCCTCTTGACGGCCGGCGCCGGGCACGCGGATGTGCCTCCTGCAAAGAAAGCCGAAGCCGCCAAACAAAACAACCTCGGCACCGCGCTCATGAACCAGCAGTTGCTGGATAAAGCGTCGGCCAAGTTCGCCGATGCCTATCAGCTGGACCCTTCGCTGACCCACGCTGAGGTCAATCGCGGCATAGCGCTCATCTACCTGCAAAAGATCCCGGAAGCCAAAGAGGCTCTGAACCAGGCTGCCGCCCAGGATCCCAAAGACCCCCATATTTGGTACGCGCTCGGCATTCTGTACCGGATCGAAGCCGAGTATCCGCAATCGCTCGAAAGCTTTCAAAAAGCAGCGACACTCGATCCAGATGATGCAGACACCCACTATTTTCTCGGATCCGTATCGCTTGAGTTGCACCAGCAGGAGCAGGCCCTCACCGAATTCGAAACGGCGCTCAAGCTCAACCCAACCCACGCTTCAGCACAATTTGGACTAGCAAAGGTTTTGCAGCGACTGGGCCGGCGCGAAGAAGCGGGTACCGCTTTCAAGCGTTTCGAAGCGCTAAACCAGGAGAAGATCGGCACGCCGCTGGCGCACACCTATGGCGATGAGGGTCATTACGCTCAGGTCGAAAACGCCTTGGCCGAAAAGCCGCAAGCAGGACCGATGATCCCGGTCACCTTTAGCCAACAGAGTATGGGCCACACGCCCGACGCGACGGCTGGTAAGAACAACCAACTCACGGGTGGCGCCTGCATGGTGACGGCGGCGGCTGATCACCCCTACCTGGTGATGATGTCGTCAGGTGAGGATGCTATCCGCGTCTATGCGCAAGCTGGCGACGGAACCTTCGCCCTTGTGCCCAGTGCACAAACTGGCCTGGTGGCGAAAGGTACCGGGGTCGCCTGCACGGTGGGTGACTTCGACAACGACGGTCTGCCCGATGTGGCGGCGGCGATGAGCGACCGGGTTCTGCTGTTCAAGAACCATGGTGGTGGCAAATTCACGGACGTGACAGCAGCAACGGGCGTGCAGCCTGCGAACCAACCTTCGGGCATCACCTTTGTCGACTTCGATCATGACGGCGATGTGGATCTCTTTCTCACCGGCCAACCCAATGCGGCCGGCGGCAAGCCCAACGCACTGTGGCGCAACAACGGAAACGGCACGTTCACGAACTGGACAGAAGAAGCCGGCCTGGGCGGAGACGGGACCACGGCAGCAGCCACCCTGTCTGATCTCAACAATGATCGCGCCGTCGATCTCGTGGTGACGGGGTCGGGCGCCGCGCCCACCTTTTTCGCAAACCCCCGTGAAGGTCACTTTAAAATCTCCCCCTTATTCGATACCGCTGGCTTACCCCCGACGCTTGGCGCCGTAGTACTCGACTTCAACAAAGATGGCTGGATGGACGTGGCACTCACCCATTCTGGCAACCCCGGCATCACGCTCTGGCGCAATGTGCAGGGCAAGCGCTTCGAGCGTGTTGAGCTACCCGTGGCAAATGTATCTGCGGGCTGGGGGCTTACCGCCATCGACCTGGATAACGATGGCTGGCTCGACCTGGTGGCAGCAGTCGAAACGCCACAGGGGCCGCAGTTGCGTGCGCTGCGCAATCTGGGCCCCGCAGGCTTTGAAGATGTGACTGCGCGTTTACAGCTCGACAAGGTGAAGTTGACCACCCCGCGCGCGCTCATCGAGGCCGATGTGGATGGCGATGGCGCTGCCGACCTGATCGTCACCCAGCCAGGCGGCGACCCGATGGTATTGCGCAATCACGGTGGCAATAAAAACCACTCCCTGCTGGTCTCGATGAAGGGCATGGCCGACAACAAATCGGCTATCGGCGCCAAGGTGGAAGTGTTTGCCGATGGTGTCTGGCAGAAGTTTGAGATCACCGGAGCTTCTGGTTATCTCAGCCAGGGGGGCCAACAGTTACTGGCAGGGATTGGCACTGCCGAACATGCTGACATGGTGCGCATCCTCTGGCCTACCGGCGTTCCCCAGGACGAGACAGAAGTAGGCACAAAAAATTCATTGGCGATCACCGAGCTGGACAGACGCGGCAGTTCCTGCCCCACCTTGTTCGCCTGGAACGGGAAGAAGTACGAGTTCATTTCCGACGTGATCGGGGCCGCGGTGATTGGGCACTGGGTTTCTCCAAACGCCAAGAACCACGCTGACCCGGATGAATGGGTGAAGGTAGAAGGATCGCAACTTCGTCCACGTAACGGCTACCTGAGTCTGCGCTTTGGCGAACCGATGGAAGAGGTCAACTACCTTGACCAGGTGCGCCTGGTGGCGATCGATCATCCCGCGGGCAGCGAAGTGTATCCGAACGAGCGTTTTCTCAACGAGCCGCCTTTCGCTTCCGGCACCCCGGTCATCAGCACCTCCGCTCGGCCCATCGCAGGCGCCTGGGATGACAAGGGTCGCGATGTGAGCCAGTTACTGCGCACGCGCGATCACCAGTATGTGCGCGACTTCACGAATCTGCCGTTCGCAGGTTTTGCCAATCAACACACGCTCACCCTCGACCTGGGCCAGTGGAACGCCGCGAACCCTTTGCGGCTGCTTATGCACGGCTTCATCGAATACTTTTCCGCCAGTTCCATGTACGCCGCCTGGCAATCTGACCTGACACCTATGGCGCCCTACGTGGAAGCGCAGCTGCCGGACGGCACCTGGAAACGCGTGGTCGAGGAGATGGGATTCCCGGCCGGGCTGCCGCGCACAGTAGTCGTCGACCTCACAGGCAAACTACCTGCGGGTACGCGGCGCATTCGTTTGGTGACCAATCTGCAGATCTATTGGGATCAGGCACTACTCGACAATGCGCCCGACGCAACCCAACTCATTCGCCAGACCGAGCTGCCGCTCGCTTCTGCGCAGCTTGCGTTCCGTGGCTACCCGCAACAGGTGGATGGAAAAACTCCCGGCGATCTTACCTACAACTACCAGCACATCAGCCAGACAGGACCCTTTACACGATCCCGTGGCAGTTACACACGCTACGGCGAGGTAGCTCCGCTGCTCTCGTCTGTCGATGAATCGTTTGTCATCTTCGGCAGCGGCGAAGATGTGGATGTCGAATTCAACACAGCTTCCCTGCCCCCGCTGAAAAAAGGCTGGAAGCGTGACTACTTCTTCTACGCCAACGGCTTCGTCAAAGACATGGATTTCTACGAAGGCAGCCCGTTCACCGTGGCAGACATGCCCTTCCATGGCATGAGCACCTATCCCTATCCCGCGAGCGAACATTACCCAGCCGACGACCGGCGCATGGAGTATGAGCTGGAGTGGAACGATCGGTTTGACTCCGGCCGAGGCACGCAGGAATTCGGCTTCCACTACCAGCCTCGCGTCATGCTGCCGCCGGTGCTTAAGCCAGGGCAGTGAACGGGCTCACGGTACTGCCAGCGGTTGAGCTGCTCTCGATGCTGCGTCGAGGGCAGATCTCGCCGCTCGAACTCGCCGAAGAATACATTGGAGAGATCGAACGGCTGAACCCGCGCCTTGGCGCGCTGATCGACTTCGACGCGGAGCGTGTGCGTGCGCACGCTCGTGCGCTTGAGGTGAAAGCCACACCGCGCGGCCCGCTATTCGGCTTGCCGATGACGATCAAGTCATCGATCGCGACAGCGGGTTACCGCTGCGAAATCGGTAGCGTATTGCACAAGGGAAACATCCCGCATGAAAACGCAACTGTAGTGGATCGCGTTCTGCAAGCGGATGCCCTCATCCTGGGCACTACCAATTGCCCTGAGTTCCTCATGGCGTATGAAACAGATAATCGCCTGTACGGGCGCACGGCGAATCCCTGGGACGTCGAGCGAACCGCAGGTGGCTCCAGCGGCGGTGAAGCGGCAGCGGTATCGGCAGGCCTCTGTGCCGCCGGGCTGGGGAGTGACGGTGGTGGCTCAGTGCGACAGCCGGCCCATTTCACTGGAATCTGTGCGCTTAAGCCCACCCCCGGCCGCATCCCCGGGCGCGGGCATTTAGCGGCTGGCGACGGTCCCTTCGCGATCCTGGGCACGATTGGTCCCATGGCGCGCACCGTCCGCGATCTCACCCTGCTGTTCCTGACACTCTCAGGCCAGGATCCACTCGACCCAATCAGTCCGCCTGCCGGCCCGCGCCACGAAGCGCTCGACGATCTCAAACGCGTGCCGATCGCATTCTTTGAAGATGACGGTCTTGTTCCCGTCACGGCGGAGACCAGGGAGGCGGTGCGGCAGGCAGCGCGCGCTCTCGAACGCCGGGGTTTTACGGTGCGGCCCGGGCGTCCGGAGGGGCTGGAAGAAGCGCGGCAACTCTGGTGGAAGTTTTTCGTGCGAGGCGGAGCCATGCTGCTCGATCCGCTGGTGCGCGAGCGTGCCGCAGAGTTAAGCCCGACGTTCCAGGACTTTCTCGCGATTGCGCATCGCGAGCCGCCGCTCACAGGGGATGCACTACTGACAGCATGGATGGATCTGGATTACGTGCGCAGAAAAATCCTGGCGTGGATGGCCAAGTCTCCTATCCTGCTCTGCCCGGTCTGCGCTATTCCCGCCTTCCGTCATGGCGAGCGGGTCTGGCAAATCGATGGTCAGCAAGTGGAATACCTCGATGCCATGCGCTACACCCAGTGGTTCAACTTGCTGGGCGCACCCGCCGCAGTCTTGCCGGTGAGTCGATCTGCGGAAGGTCTGCCGATTGGTGTGCAGGTAGTCGGGCGTCCGTTCGAGGATGAACGGGTGCTCGGGGTTGCAGCCGCCATCGAGGCGGAGTTCGGGTACACACCGCCACCGGTCAGTACGGCAGGGTTTTAAGTCAAACCACAAAGCCCTAAC